>DAITNH010000063.1:0-10343 GCA_036834745.1 Prolixibacteraceae bacterium | reverse complement strand
GGTAATTCTTTGGTGGTTTTAGCGCCCAGTTTTCGGATGCTTTCAGCCCGTTTAACCAGATTTCCGCTACCCACATACAACTTGTTCACTGCCTGATCGTAGGTTTTTCGCGTACTTTCAAGGCTTTTTCCTATCGACTCCATATCCGAAATAAACGACACAAACTTATCGTACAAAGCGCCCCCCTGCCGGGCAATTTCTATTGCATTCCGGGTTTGGTTTTCCTGCTGCCAGATGGAAGCGATCGTTCGCAGCGTTGCCAGCAAAGTTGATGGACTGACAATGACCACTTTATTCTCCCAGGCGTAGGTAAACAATTCCTGGTCTTCCTGAACTGCAATGCTGAACGACGATTCGATCGGTATAAACAGCAACACAAAATCGGGACTGTTGAAGTTTGGCGAATGCTGGTAATGTTTTTCGCTCAAAATTTTAATGTGACTTCTCACGCTCAGTAAATGTTCTTTCACAAAAGCCGGTCGGTCTTTCTCATTTTCAGCATTTACCAACCGTTCGTAAGCCACCAGCGAAACCTTCGAATCAACCACAATGTGTTTTTGGTCGGGCAAATGAATCACTACATCGGGCTGATACCGCTGGCCATTTTCTGAAAGCACACTTTCCTGCTTAATGTATTCCCGTCCTTCGGTAAGTCCCGACCTTTCCAGAATGCGCTCCAAAATCATTTCGCCCCAGTTACCTTGTTTTTTCACGTCACCTTTCAAGGCCCGGGTCAGATTATTGGCTTCGTCGCTGATTTTCAGATTCAGATCGTGCAGTTTTTTCAATTCAGCTTTCAGGTCGGTCTGATCTTTCAACCCTTTCTCATAAGTGTCTTCAACCTTTTTCTCGAAAAGCTGTATTTTTTCTTTCAGCGGAAGCAGCATTTCATTCATGCCCTTCTGATTTGACTTCGAAAAATCTTCGGTATTTTGTTTCAGGATTTTAGAGGCTATGTTTTCAAATTCGGTGGTAAATTTTTGCTGAAGGTTCTCCATCACCTTTTTCTGCAATTCCAGTTTTTCCTGAAGATTGCCAAAATCGGCTTCTGCCCGCGCCAACTGCTGACCTTGAATACCATTTTCAGTGCGTAGCTGTTGAATTTGTTGATTCAGTTCTTCCTTTTCTTTCAGCAATGATTGATTGCGGTCTTCAAACAACGATTTTTCCTTTTCAAGGTTAAATTTTTCCTGAATGAAGTTTTGCTCCAGCATCAGCTTTTCGCGATCAAAATCTAAAGTTTGTTTTTGAAGTTTCGATTTCAGAAAGAAGTATGAAACAAAAACTACAAGTGCAATGCTGCCTGCCAGAATAGAAATTTCCATGGTTATAATTTTGACTAAAACTACCAAAATATTCTCAAGCTGTGAAATATAATTGTGCCTTTGGGCACAGGATACGGGTAGCGAAATCTGAAGTAGTAGTGTTAGCTCAACATTGTCAGGCTCCGGTCACCCCGGATTCATTTCGGGGTCTCATCATAGAAAGGATGCCGAAACAAGCCTTCGACGTGAGCTCAGTCGAACGTTCGGCATGACGCTCCGTAAAAAGCAACTACCCACATTCAATCCCTAACGGGATCTAAATTTCTTTTGTGGCAGAATCCGGATGAAAGAAATATCAGATTTGATTTATGAAGAAATAATGGCTACTTTGTCTGATAAATCAGAAATAATTATGGATGTTAAAATAGAAGAAAGCTGGAAAAAGCAGCTTCAGGAAGAATTTGAAAAACCTTACTTTAAGCAACTGACTGAATTTGTGAAGTCGGAGTATGCCACTCAAACCATTTATCCGCCTGCAAAACTAATATTCAATGCCTTTGAGCAATGTCCGTTCGATAAAGTGAAGGTTGTCATTTTGGGGCAAGATCCATATCATGGTCCGGGACAGGCACATGGGTTGTGCTTTTCGGTAAAAGAAGGGGTTGATTTTCCACCCAGTTTGCGGAATATTTTCAAGGAAATAAATGCAGATACAGGAGCGCCCATTCCAAAAAGCGGAAATCTGGAAAGATGGGCAAAACAAGGTGTTTTATTGGTAAATGCCACCCTTACCGTTCGCGCAAACACAGCCGGTTCGCATCAGAAAAAAGGATGGGAGCAGTTCACCGATGCAGTCATTCATCTGGTGGCCGATAAACTTGAAAATGTGGTTTTTATTCTTTGGGGAAATTACGCCATCAGCAAAGGAGAGTTTATTGATGCCAGCAAACATTTGGTTTTGAAATCAGTACATCCTTCGCCATTGTCGGCCAGTCGTGGGTTCTTCGGAAATCACCAGTTTTCAACCACCAACAAGTATTTGACGGAACATGAAAAATCGCCGGTTCAGTGGTAATAGGCCAGCTTATTCGGCCAAATCTCCAACCACTGCGCCCACGACTGTATTCAAATCTTCAGGATTAATTTTAAGCTGTAACCCGCGTTGACCGGCGCTGATATAAATGGGATTGAACAAAAGGCAGCTTTCGTCAATGAAGATCGGGTAAGGTTTTTTCATTCCCAACGGCGAACAGCCACCCCGAATGTAACCGGTTAGTCCCAGTAATTCTTTCTGATGAACCATGGCACAATTCTTATTGCCTGATATTTTAGCCGCTTTCTTCAGGTCAAGTTCGGAACTTCCGGGAATAACAGCAACAAAAACACCGGTTTTATCGCCGCGCAAAACCAGTGTTTTGAAAATCTGTTCTATGTTTTGACCGATTTTTAATGCCAGCTTAGTAGCGCTCAAATCGTTTTCATCCACCTCATATTCCGCCAGTTCGTAGGCGATTCCTTTGGCATCGAGCAAGCGTGCGGCATTGGTCTTTTTCACAAAAGCCTCCCCCACCCCTCCCGGTAACCCGGGACAAGCTCTCCGAAAGAGGGGGCTTCCGCTTCGAATTTTCGAATTTTATTACCCATGATTGTGTTTATAGTGAATTTTCCAGTCCGATGATGGCCGAAGTTTCCAACGATTCGCCCGGAGAAAGTTTAACCGGATAATCAAAGGCATTGGTGGCTTCAACGCATACAAATGTTTCCCAGGCATCGTCGGGTAAATCACCGATTTTGGCGCAGGTTTCTTCTCCCGGATTCCAAACAGTGGTGACTTTACTTCCTGATTTATCAACTTTAATCCGGCGGTTGAAAGCGCTGTCTTCAATGACGACCGGAGTTTCTGTACCCAAATAATGGCGGGTCAATGGCTCCTGAATGTGCAGGAAAAATTTCTTCTGTACGCCATTTTCGCCGGTAAGCTGGTTGAAATAACTTGCACCTTCCAGCCCTTCGATCGATAGATTTTCGATGGCCGAAAGACTGAAATACGAATGTAGCGCGCAGGTATATTCGAACGGAACTTCCGAAGTATTGGTCACTTTCAGGGTTACATTGAGTGTTGTGCCGATTATAATTTTCATTTCAGCACAAAAATCATATTCCCAATATGTTTTCGTTTCCTCCGATGAGCAAAGCTGAAGCCTGACCATTGTTTCTCCTGAAGGCAACGTGGCCGTTTCGAGCAAATCCCAGTACTTCAGCCGGGCAAAGCCATGCTGTGGTTTCTCCGGATCGGTTTTGTGCGGCCCGAACCACGGAAAACAAACCGGTATCCCTCCGCGAATGGGTTTCCCTTCTTCAAAACTGCTGTCAGGGCTCATCCACAATATCTCCATCGAGTTGCGCGGTTTGAAACTCGTCACATGTGCGCCGTACAGGCAAATATCTGCATCGGCATATTTGTTCGAAACCGTTATAAAAACCAAATCTTCTTCCAATTCAGCAAATCCAACTTCACCTTCAATGCTAAACTTTTCGTCCAGTTCGTCAATGTCAATCATGGTAAATATGTTTTAAATGTTACAATCTAAATTTGTTCCCATCCATCGCGGTAATTGTGCCTGATCCATTCTTCCGCAGAAGCAAGTGCCGGAATCGTGTCGAATTTGGTATCGAATTTTGGGTCGCCGTTCACAATCTCAAATTTGTTGGAAGTGATGACCCTTATTTTTTCAGCATAACCAATATTGGTAAATTGCATGTTTTTACCGTCCCATAACAATCGTTTTCTTAAATCCTGAAGTCGGACAGCCAACACGCCCATTACCACCATTTCGTTCAGTGGCCCTGAATAGCTGAAGTTTGAACTAGCCTCTACCCTATTCTCTTTGCTTTCCTTGGCAGCACGTATCCAATCCTGTTCGTGCCCGTTGGTATCGGCATTTTGTATGCGGCGGATGGTTTTTTCAGGTTCGTTAAAATGTGCCATTTCTGAAATTGGCAACAATGTTGGATTGGCGGCCGAACTTCCACAAATTATTTTGCCTTTGGTGCCATAAAAAATTACGCCTCCGCTTTCATTCCCCATCGGTTCGCCGTCGTTCAATTCTGCCGGACGTTCAGGCAACATTCCGCCATCGTACCAGGTAATTTTCACTTCGGGCATACCAACTTTCGGCAAATTATCGCGTCGGGGAAACCAATACGTAACTTTTTCGGCAGTGGGAGCTGATTCTGTATTTATCTGAGTGGAGCTGCCTTCAACTGCTATCGGGTATTTTAGCAAAAGTGATTTAAAAACCGGATCGAGAATATGGCAAGCCATGTCGCCAAGCGAACCTGTACCAAAATCCCACCAGCCGCGCCAGTTCCATGGCGTGTAAACTTCATGATAAGGACGAAACCTGGCCGGCCCGATAAACAAATCCCAGTTCAGCGTATTTGGTACGCGCATTTTGTCGGTTGGCCGTTCCAGCCCCTGGGGCCAGATTGGCCGGTTGGTCCAGGCATCCACCGAAATAATTTCGCCGATGGTTCCTGCCCAAATCCATTCACAAATTCTCCGGATTCCTTCTCCTGAATTTCCCTGGTTTCCCATCTGGGTGGCAACACCATATCGGAGGGCGGTTTCTGTCATTATCCTCGATTCGAATACAGAATGTGTCAATGGTTTTTGAAGGTAAACATGCTTCCCTGCCTTCATGGCCATCAGTGCAGGCAGGGCATGTGAATGATCGGGAGTGGCAATCATAACCGCATCAATGTCTTTATGCTTGTCGAACATTTCGCGGTAATCCTCATGTTTTGATGCAAGTGGCCATTTCCGGAAAGCATTTCGTCCGGCATATTTCGAATCAATGTCGCACAAAGCAACAATATTTTCGGTATCCATATTGGTCAGGTTGTTGAAACCCATCCCGCCAACGCCAATTCCGGCGATATTGAGTTTATCGCTCGGAGCTTTGTGCCCAAGCCCGGCAATTACGTTTGAAGGAAGTATGGTGACAGCAGTTGCTGCCAGTAATGTATTACCCAGAAAATTCCTGCGGCTGATGTTTGAATGATTATTTTCCATGGTATTTTGATTCCGAAAGTTACGCGTTTCTATTTTTGGTGAAAATAGGCATTCCATTCCACATTCAAAAAATTCAATGTAGCGATTTGATGCAAACCGATTTGTTTATTTGGAATATAGCACCATCTGCACTCTGCAATTTTTTCTTATGGTTTTGAATATTGTATTTTCAGGAAAATCGGTGGATAAGCTGTCGAATTTTCCGAATGCTTTCTGGTAGTCATTTGATTTCGATTAACAAATAACGAATAATCATTTTATTGGATAGATTTAGATTCTTTAAACTTTTTGGTCTCTAAAAGTTCGAGAATTGCCTGGTAAGAGTTGTTACGCATCGCCAATTGCTGCTCTATTGCGAATTTCTCCGCTTTATTTGCACCGCCAATATAATATCGCTGAAACCAGGGCAACATAACAAGTACAGCTTCGGCAAAAGAAAATTTGGTAGCGAAATTAACCGTAAGATAAAATAATCCACCAAGGAGGATTGCCGAATTTGCAGCTTCTTTGTACTCTTTCGAGTAGAACTGGCCAGAGCCGGGAATAATTAAACTTAATGCCCATGCTGTTTTCGGATTGAATCTTTTCTCATTCTTTCTAATTGATTCAAATTCATGTTCAATCGATTGGAAATCTACATTTAAAGGAAGACCATTCAGGCATTTTTTGAAAGATGATTCAGCCAGTTCATCTTCATGAAGTCCAAAATAGGCAATTCCCTGAAGAAAGTTCATTTTTGATTTTTGATCATCACTAGCAGCATTGTCAATATTCATCAACTCCGAAAGTGCCAGCATCCATTGATTTTCAACAATCAACGAAAAAGACTTTCCCAATATCGCTTCGTTTTTAATACTATCCGATTGTGATGCAAAATATGCTTTGTCATAAAATACTATACTTTGTTCAAAATCTTTCAGGTTAAAATAACAGTTTGCAACCTTCAGAAACAATTTATCTTGCCCGGAATGCCCGAAATACAAAGCCCGCCCAAATTCACTGGCTGCAACTTCGAAATTTTCAGACTTATACTGCTCTTCGGCAAAATCAGCAACTTCTGACAAACTTTGACCAACGGAAACGGCTGGAAATAAAATAGTACTAATCGCGCAAAACAAAATCACGCACCTGATTGACCAATTCATCTTCCTTGTTTTTATTAATATTTTTAGCAAGTTTGGCGCTTCCGAATATATTTCCGGAATAATAAACCACCGACATTGTTCCCATTGCCCATGGATAAAAATTATTTTTGTTTTTGGATATTCCCCTAATTGCAACAAATCCGGCACTTGATGTCATCAGGAATGAAACCAATCCATCGGTCCATCTGCCTGCGTAAACTTTTCCTGACCCTGGAACAATCGCTGAAAATATACCTGCGAGGACCGGACTTTTCTTTTTGATCAAAAGACTTTTGTCAACAATTTCGGAAAGCGTTTTATCTATTCTCATTCTATTTTCATCACGAAAAAGAACTGCTGCTTTCCAATCCTTTTGTAGTAAAAAAATTGATAATTTAAGGTCTGCTTCATCCTTAAAATATTCTTTTCCCAAAAGAAAAATTGCTGCATCCTGATATCTTTCGGTTTGTACCAATAGCTTAAAATATTCTGACCCAAAGGATTCCTCTGTTTCCAGGAATTTATTAAAATTAGAAATATTGAAGGCTTTATTAAATTCACCAATCCTACGATATGTTTTAAAAAGGTAAAGTATTGAGAATTGATCCTCCGGTTTTAGAAAAACACAGCGTTCAAATTCTCTGGCAGCAAATTCAAACTGGTTTGTGTGGTACAGATGTTCACCAAATTTCACCGAATTTTCATAGCTATACAGGTCCTGCGAAAATAAATCTCCCGTAAACAGAAGAAATAGTATTAGTAGTTTAGTTTTCAATAGGATCAAAATATTTTCCGGTTTTTCTATCAATCGAATAGCTACCACTTGAAACCAATGGGTGGCAACGCATTAGACGATCTGAAATTTTAAGCGAAGCCTTTATTTTACTCTTTTCGTGGTGAATACATTCAATGGCATAAACCGAGCAGGATGGTTGAAATACGCATGCATCAATGTCCTGAGATGAAATAAAATTTTTATAGAACATAAACATAACTGAAAAAGTACTCTCAATTTCATTCTTATTCACTTTGACCAATTGTTTAAAGTCGTCTTTTGCTTTTGGAATAAAAAGCCGTTTAGCTATAACAATGTCATTTTGTGATTGTGCAAAGATTTTAGCTGCGGGAAAGCAGAAAAGTAGCATAAAAAAAATAGTTGCCAGTAAGAGTTTCATAATCAAATTTTAGAGACATTAAAATTATACATTGAATCGTTTCCTGCTTCGTTTATCACAACATTGCGGAATTCAACTATCTGATATTTTTTGACTTCGCCAAAATATGTTATGGTCAGAATTTCAGTTGGTATTTCTACGCCCTTAACAGATATATACTTTTTATAGATTTGACGATTAACCAATACCCCCTCAGCATTATATATTAATACTGAATTTAATCGTTTGCTTTTTGTTGAAACGATGATATTCCCAAAAAATGAATTATTTCCGGCTGGAGGAATCCATTTCGTAATAACCAGATCATCTGCTTTTTCGACATTGCCTACTGAAAAGCTGGATTTTTTCAGGCCAAAATCAGATATATCATTATTGAGAATGAAATGGTAGATAGAAAATTCCGGTTTAAGTGGATTGCCCATTACTGACTCCTGTTTGTTGTTCACATATTTGTAAACCAAAGTGTCAATACTCACATAAATTTCTTTCTGCGGAAAAGTGATGTTGTAAATGATTTTTTTGGCATTTCTGTCGTAATAAGCTGATCCTTTCGTATATTGAAAAGTCCCATCGGTATTTTTTATTTTTGTTGTAATGTCAGCTTTAAACCTGAAAGAATTCTGGGATTGTGCAGTAACACCACAAACAAATGCAAAAAAGAAAACCAATATTGTATGATACATTAGTATTAAAAATTATTTAGTCTGTAGTAACTAAATACTACAGACTAAAAAATAAAGAAATAAAATAATATTTATCAATAGGTTGCCGCAGCTGCAGTAGTTGTTGCCGCAGCAATAACAACGACATAAAATACAATGCCAACAACAGTTGAGGCAACGCAACCATAAACAGCCTTTTTAGTCTGTTCTTTGTTTTCATCTGTCATAAGGTAAACAACAACAACCCCTATGATACCAAAAACGCAGCCCCAAAGAAACGAAGGAATCCCTAACGCCAATTCGTCAGATTGAGAACTCGAAAGAGGAAGGGTCGTTGTAGAAGATACACCCGCCAACATTGAGCTGTCTTCCAGTTCCAGATCAGAATAAGTTTTATCCTCATTCGTTTGCAGGTACTGATCCAATGTTGAGATATCAGCAAAAGCTTCATAAATCTCAGAATCATTAAAATCAGTTGTTGCCTGGATTTCAGTTGAGGTAAAATCAACTGTGCTTTTCAAATTAAAAGCAAACGATTGCATGGTAAGCAATAATAGCGCTAAGGAGACGCTTAAACTTTTAAATAGAAATTTTTTCATGTTTTTTTTTATTTGAGTTAATGTACAGCTAATGTAAAAAGAAATTATTTAAATTTATGACAACATCTAATATAATAAAAAAAAAAATGGTGAATGTTTATACATTCACCATTTTCTGGATTATTTATTCAAACATCTATGCCGGCATATCAGGAAGACTCCATGGTTTGCGGTAAGTATGTTTGATCAGTTCGGCTGCAAATTCAGTTGCAGGCACCGGATCAGTGTAAGTTTTGTTGAACGTTGGGTGACCGTCTTGAATTTTGAAACCATCTTCCATAACGATTCTGATTTTTTCGTCGGCAGTGATGTTGGTAAATTTCATGTTTGGTCCGTCCCACATCAATTCTTTGTTCAGGGTTTGCAAACGAACTGCCAAAACGCCCATTACAACCATTTCGTTGAATGGTCCGGCTTCGCTGAAATTAGAAGCGGTCTGTACGCGATTTTCAGGAGTTTCTTTGGCTGCACGAACCCAATCCATTTCGTGTGAAGTTTCAACACGACGACGGAATTTTGGAGATTCAGGTTTACGGCCTGATAATAACCATGGATTCACACCGTAGCATCCGCAAATCAGTTTGTCTTTTGTCCCGTGGAAAATAACGCCACCGCCCGAATCGTTCGGGTTTTTGCCTGCCGGCCATCCTTCAGGAAGCATTTGTTTGATCCCACCATCGTACCAGAATACTTCAACCTGCGGAAGCTGAGCTCCTTTTTTCGATCCTTTCCAGGCACGTTTTGGTGTTCGGGCAGGGAAAGTTAATTTTACAGATTGTGCCGAAGGAGCGCAATCCTGAAGCAACAAGGTTGAATTACCCTGCGCTTTTGTTGGATAACCCAGTTCGAGACCAACAAATACCGGATGCAAAATGTGGCAGGCCATGTCGCCCAATGCTCCTGTACCGTAAGCCCACCAACCGCGCCAGTTCCATGGGTGATAAAGTTCGTTGTAAGGCCGCATTTGTGCCGGACCTGTAAATAAATCCCAATCCAATGTTTCAGGAACCCATTGTCCTTGTTTGGGAGTGTTCAGGCCTTGTGGCCAGATTGGACGGTCGGTAAATGCTTCCACTTTGGTTACTTCACCAATTTCACCGTTGGCAAGCCATTCGCAGGTTAGGTTTACACCTTCCTGAGAAGAACCCTGATTACCCATTTGAGTTGCAACTTTGTATTTGTCTGCCAGTTTGGTGAGCAGGCGTGATTCGTAAACGGAATGAGTCAATGGTTTCTGTACGTAAACATGTTTTTCCATCGTGATGGCGGTAGATGCAATAATGGCATGTGTGTGGTCGGCAGTTGCGACCACAACACCATCAATTGATTTGCCCATTTCGTCATACAATTTACGCCAGTCCTTATACTTTTTTGCATTTGGATTAGCATCAAAGACAGGGGCTGCATATTTCCAGTCCACATCGCAAAGAGCTACAATGTTTT
>DAITNH010000062.1:17615-20488 GCA_036834745.1 Prolixibacteraceae bacterium | reverse complement strand
AGATTGGCAACGGTATTGATGCGGATATTTTCGCGAATCCAATTGGTCAGAACTGAAATGTCATTTCGGGTCGATTGTGCCATTTCAGCGCCAAAAGCATTGCTAAGGAAGCTTCGCCATGGGCTCAGGTTTTCAAGCGCAATCCGGGGCGACAAAACATAACGGGTTAACAGTTCTTTCGAAGGAACTAACTTTTGTACTCCGGATTGAGCTGTTTGCACCAAATGATCGGTCAGGATGGATTCCGGTGCATCGCTGTAATCTTTGTCGGCAATCTGAATAGCCAATTCGAGAACGTTGCTGCGATACGATGCCGCATTCTTTTCAAGGTAAGCCGAAATCTGGTCCCAGTTTCCGTAGCTTAATTTGATGAACCGGGCGATGGTGTCAACCGGAAGTTTTGTTTTGGCTGCAAATTCTGCAATCCAAACCGAATCTTTAAAGGTTTTCATGGTCGCATTTCGGATCGAATCTTCGAGCGCCAAACGACGATCATTCTCCTTGCGTGTTTCTTCGGTCACATTCAGCTGCACTTTGGCGGCATGTGGCGGAACCATATCGAATGATTCACTTTTATTTGCGGGAACTGTTTGATTGAGTACCAGTTCGAGGGTATCAGTTTCAGGAACCGAAAGTTTTTGATAGGCAAACTTCCCGTCTTTGGCCGCCCAAACGATCAGGTCGCCCATGCCGGTTGTCAGACTGGCCGTTCCGCTTGTATTTGTAAATGCTTTGGCAATCGGATAATATTCGGCGTAGTTGTACAACTGAAATTCCACTTTCGCGCTATCGGCAGGTGTTCCGTCGGCTTTTTTTACTGAAATCGTTATCTTTTTAGTGGTGGCATAGTTCGGACTCAGGTTTAGTTCCGAAAAACGGTCTTCGTCAACAATCACATTTTCATTCCCCAAATAATGGCCGTAAGCGCGGGTATGAACCAGCATAATTCGTGTGGCAGGCTCGCTGAACCAACCCATGTTCAAATCAACATCAGGTTCGCAGGCGCCAAGATAATTCCATTTACCATCGATCCAGACTTCCACCCAGGCATGGTTGTCGTCGGAATGTGCCCAACGCGGCGTATAAACCTGGCGGGCAGGAATTCCGGCTGTTCGCATGGCGGTAACGGTGAAAGTAGATTCTTCGCCGCAACGTCCGAAAGTCTTTTTAACAGTGCTGAGTGGTGCGCTGGTGCGCGAATCGGTTCCGCGGTAATTCACCTTTTCGTGGCACCAGTGATTGATTTCGAGTGCCGCCTGTTTCATGTCCATTCCTTTCACGCGTTGGGTGATTTCGCTGTACATCACTTCGCGGAAATTATCGAGGTTTTCGTTGTTCACCCGCAAAGGCAAAACAAAATGCAGGAATTCTTCCTCCGGAATGCTCTTTCCCCAAGGCATTTCCTGACGGGCTTTCAGGCTAAATTGTGTATTCTTCAGGAAAAAATCTGACTTATAATCTGCCAAATCGCTCAACGGCATGTATGCGTATAAAAATTCCAAAGCCTGTTTTTCTTCGGAAGTAAGTTGTTGGTCAAAAATATCCCAGATTGGAATCTGACTATTCAAAGTCAGCTCTTTCTGCACCGTCAACATGCGCTGAATATCTGCCAAACGTTCCGGATTTTTAATGAGTTCCTGTTTCTTTGCACACGACACAAAAAGTATGGAAATCAATATTGCTGCTAAGATTTTAGATGTCATAATTTTAAAATTATAGTCCCAGCCCGGCGAGGATGGGGAATTTTGATGTACAAATTAAGCGATTTTTTGGGTGAATGCAGGGTGATGAAATGCAGGTTTTAAATCCAATAGTCCATTGAGACTTTCAAAATATATAGTTTTTACCAGGGCTTAACCGCTTTTAATACAAAAACCCAGAACTTAGGGTCAGCAATATCCGTTTAACAGACGAGAGTAGGAATTTTAAATAGAAAGCAAGATGAATCTTTCAGAAAACACAAATAATAACGTCAATCCCTGGATAGCAATCAGCAAAAACATAGAAAAATATCAATCCCCCAGTCTCGGAAGAAGTATCTGGCAAATAGCCAATACATTTATTCCGTACGTTGGATTGTGGTTACTAATTAATTTCAGCCTTACCGTTTCGTACTGGCTGACTGCCTTTTTAATTGTACTGGCGGCTGGTTTTTTGGTGAGGCTGTTCATTATCTTTCACGATTGCGGACACGGATCGTATTTTAAATCGCAAAAGATAAACCGGATGGTTGGAATGTTTTTCGGAATACTGGCTTTTACCCCCTACGACAAATGGCACAACCAGCACATGAAGCATCACGGTACTGTTGGCAATCTCGATAAACGTGGCGTTGGCGATGTTTGGACCTTGACCAAAGAAGAATATTTGGCAGCCAGCAAATTGGACCGGATCAAATACCGCATTTACCGCAACCCTTTTGTGATGTTCGGGTTGGGTTCTTTGTATGTGTTTTTGATTCAAAACCGGATGACGAACAAAGGAATGACCAAAAAGGAAAAAATGAATGTGTATTTCACCAATGCGGCACTTCTGCTCATATTTACAGGCATGAGTCTGGCGATCGGGGTTGGTGCGTTCGTGATCATCCAGCTTTCGATCCTATACATTGCAGCCATTTCCGGACTATGGCTGTTCTATCTGCAGCACCAATACGAAAATGTAACCTGGTTCAGAAATAAAGAATGGAATTACCGGACAGTGGCGCTGGAAGGCAGTTCATTTGTCAAGTTTCCGAAATTGTTGCAATGGTTCTCCGGAAATATCGGTTTCCATCATATTCACCATCTTAATGCCCGAATCCCAAACTACTATTTGTCTAAATGCTACCGCGAAAACACGATCTTCAAAGAAGTAAAACCAGTTACTTTTAT
>DAITNH010000062.1:7064-17515 GCA_036834745.1 Prolixibacteraceae bacterium | reverse complement strand
GCATTTTCAGCTTCCACTGGCAGGGCATTGACCAGAATTACATTTTCGGGCCAGCCGTTAATCAGCGATTTTTGCCAAACGGTCTCACCTTTGCCCCCTCCAGGTAAAATGCGGCTCATAAATGGAACCCGGGCTCCCCAGCCAAAACGGGTTGCTTCGCCATCCGATACATCGCTGCCCGAAGTCAGGTAATACGACCATTGGTGCTCACCTTTCTGATCAGGATTGAAATTGGTTACCCAATAGTTGTTCATTGGCCACGAAAACTGGTGAGTGGTTTCGGGCAGGGCTCCGGCTTTGTATCGACCGGTGTTGATGTTTCCAAACTGCATCAATGGAATTTCGGGACTACCCATGATGATTTGTGCCTGACTGCTGCGAACCGACGAGAAATGCTGAACGGTATTCCAATCGTTCGACGAACCCGGAATCTGGTCTTTCCCGGCTTCCACAACTCCACCCTGAACATCGAAGAAGTGTTTCCCGTTTTCGAGCTGAAAAGGAAAAGCAATGTAAATTCCCTCAGGATCGACAATTGGTTTTTTTACAATCGAATACGTCAGATCGACTCGTTTGGAAGTGTTAAACAGCCTGACTTCAATATCGACATCATACCCGTCGTATGCAGCTGCCGTTTTCCCTTTCATGTGAACCGTGTTCCATATCGGGCCTTCGGAATAACTTTCGAACCAGGCCGAATCGAAAGGCACGCGGGAATAATCATCGAGCCGTTTTTGTTCCATCTGGTGCCGGTTACCCAGCCGTTCGTAGATAAATTCACCCATGGCATATTTGGCCGTCGGATCAATCAATTCCTTGTCAAGATTTTTATCAAACCACGAAGTAATAACTCCTCTGGAAGGATCAAGCCGGATCCGGTACCACTTGTTTTCCATTTGGGTGGTGAGCGTTTTACCCGTCTGACCCAAAAGTCCTTCGATGGGTTCGATGAGCAGTTTTTTATAGCCAAATGCCGGAACATCTTTTACCCAGATGGCCCAGTAAGTTCCATCGGAGCGGTGGCTCAAAGCCTGCGCCGGATATACATTTTCGGCCTGATCGGTCAGTTTTGGCTGTGTATTTCGCGGAACAAGCTGATGATCGATATAGACAGTCACCAATCCATCACGGTTCCAGTTCAAACTGTTGAAAACGACCAGCGAAGGTTTCGCTTCCCTGACGATGTGACTTTGAAGCAAACCCATGGTTTCTTCTCCAACCATTTTTGCCCGACGGTAGGATTCCCATGCATACGATTCCTTGATGGCCCGCTGCTCCATGGTCTGTTCGTGATAAGGTTCGCGCACGCTTTCTGAATAGCCGACTGTGTGTTCAGTATAAAAAAGAAGCGCATTGTTCACCAGATCAATTCGTTCACTGATATTTTTTGGCAAAACAGAACCCTGAATTTCGGCCATTGCCATTCCTCCTGAAGTGGCTGTCAGATCGGATTGCGCTTTGCGAACGGCGGCAACTTCGCGGGCTGATGCACCAAAACCGTCTGTCCACCAGTCGGGCCATGCACCGCGGAAAACCGGAAAAGAGGCAGCATATTTTCCTTCCATTTCCTCGAAAAAAGCGGTCGCCGTTGATGTTTTCAGTTTGGGCCATTCGTACATTTCATTCCATTTTCGGATCACATCGGAAGCAATGGTTGAGGGTGGCGAATTATCGGTGAGATAACCCGAATGCTGAATGGAAATCACATCGTATTCATAGCCTTTTTCGCCCAGCGTGGTCAGGTAATTCAACAGTTTGGTTTCGAAATTCGGAATATCGCCTTTATCAATTTCAAAAACGGTGTTTCCGGTCATGTAATGTTCGGCGCGGTAGGCCAGCATTCGGTTTCCCGAAGGCGACTCCCACCAGAAAAGCGTAGGTTTATCGAAACAAATCAGGGCGCGGTGCCCGTGCGTTCCCATGTTCAGGTATTTTACACCCAGATCGTGGTAAAAATCGTTCATGCACCATGCAATGCCGTTCACATCGTTTTGCATGGCCATTTTAGGCTGAAGTTCATTTTCTTTAAAAAGTTTCAAAGGCTGCAACGATGCTGCAAGCACCTGTTCTTCGGGCAATTCATCAAAATTGAAATACATCGCTGCAATTTCGATCCGTCCTTCCTGAACCCGTTTTTTCAGTCGCCCGATTTGTTCGGCAGGGCGACATTTCAGAAATTCATCCACTGCCCAGGCTGCTTCGCAAGTCCAGCGGAATTTTGCGGCATCCGGATAATTGTCGGTGGCATCGCAGTAATCCAATGCATAGTCGATGTATCGCAAGTGTTCGGCCAGGATTTCGGTTTGTGAACGGGTATAGCCAATGTCGGTATGCGAATGCTGAACTAGCTTGACCTGCCATTTGCGAACCGGAAATTGTTCCAGCTTCAGTTCCTGAGAAAAAGCCCCGGCTTCGAGTTTGAATTTGATGGATTTTTTTTGCTTTACCTCCGGAAGTCCCAGCCGAAGGTAATTCGCGCCGAACCTGAGTTCCTGCTGTTTTACCAATTTACCGTCAACATAAATCCTGGCAGTTTCGGGATGGCCGAAATACAGAATATTTCCGGAAGCAAGTTGCTTGTTTTGTCCGTTTTCTCTGATTATTGCAGGAAACGGACGAACGGTCAAACCTGAACGGACAGGCATCTGAAAAGTCATGTACCACGACGTTTTTTTGTCGTTACCACCAGTCATTTTTAACGTCAGCGGTTTCCCTTTTTCCACATTTCCTGAAGGAATTCGCAGAAACATAAACCCGAATTTATCGCCATGCTGATCTTCCATGTCGGAATGAAAAAACAACTCGCTGCCATCGGTATTGGAGATGGTCCAGTCTTTTTTGCCATCCGTCCTGAAGGTAATTCTTCCGGAGTTATTAATGGTCAAAGTCATGTCTGACAATCCCGGACTGGAACCAATTCCTGCCAGCCAGACAAAAGTGACATACTTTTCCTTTACCGATGAAGATACCTTTTCTGTTTGCCATTCCATGGAATAATTACCGTCCGTAGCCCTGATGATCAGTGATTTTTCAATATTTGGAATGGACGAATGATACGAAAAATCATCGCCTGAAATTTTATGGTCAAATCCGTTTACCAAATGATCATCAGACGAAATCAAATTCTGACTGAAAGCTTTAAAAATCTCTTTAGTTACGTCGGCTTTCGTGTTGGTGTGAAAAGGGCAGTCTTTTCCGGTAATTTTATAATCGGTGTATTTCGAGTCGAACATGCAGAATCCGTCGTGGTGTTGAGCGTTTACTTTCAGAAAGGTTAAAATCAGAAACGGAAGCAATAATTTGAATGATTTCATAGAAGAATTATTTTGAGTAGTTGTTTATTCCGTATTGTAAAAATAGAACATTGAACGTTAAAACGAATACTTTTTAAATATTTCAGTAAACTCACGCCAAGTTATTGCATAAAATAGTGATCCGAAAAAATAAATTTATCTATCTTGGCAACTCCAATCACAAAACAAATCACAATGAAACAAACATTTACAGGCATCATGATTTTGTTGAGCTGTGTTCTGATTTTTAGTTGTCAGCCGACAAAAACTTTCACTGAAAGCGAACTTGCCCTGATTCCCCAACCTCAAAAAATGATTCTGGGCGAATCGTCCTTCAAATTTAAAAAAAGTACAAGTTTGATGGTCGAAAGTGTTGACCAAAAAGTAATTGCTGATGGCTTTTCTGAACTCTTTGGAAAAGCTTCCGGTTGGAACCTTGATATTGTTGTGGGCGGAGACGAAGGTTCGAATCAGGTTTATTTCAGGACTGACCCGGTAATGGGACCTGAAGCCTATTCACTGGAAGTATCGAAAAAGCGAATTGAAATCAAAGCTTCCAAACCTGCCGGTTTCTATTATGCCATTCAAACTATGCGTCAATTGCTTCCGGTAGAAATTGAAGGAACTTTGAACCATGAGGAAATTGAATGGCTGGTTCCGGCTGTCAGTATTTCGGATAGTCCGGCGTTCGCATGGCGCGGATATATGCTCGATGTTTCGCGCCATTTCTTCCCCAAAGAAGATGTTATGCGGATGATCGACAATCTGGCAATCCATAAAATCAACACACTGCATCTGCACCTTGTCGATGATCAGGGATGGCGGATTGAAATCAAAAAATATCCAAAACTGACTGAAATCGGCGCATGGCGGGTTGACCGCGAAGACAAACACTGGAACTCGCGCCCGAAACAGGAACCCGGCGAAAAAGCTACTTACGGAGGTTTTTATACACAGGAAGATATCAAAGAAATGGTTGCCTATGCACAAAGTCGTTTTATAACCATTGTGCCCGAAATTGAACTGCCTGCACATGTTACTTCCGCGCTGGCAGCCTATCCTCAGTATTCGTGCACCGGAGGGCCGTTCACGGTGCTTCCGGGCGGTGTTTGGCCCATCACCGATATTTATTGCGCCGGAAAAGATTCAACCTTCATGTTCCTTGAAGATGTTTTGGCCGAAGTGATCGACCTTTTTCCATCAAAATACATTCACATTGGGGGTGATGAAGCCACCAAAACCGAATGGGAAAAATGTCCGGATTGCAGAAAACGGGTCAAAACCGAAGGTTTGAAAGACATGCACGAACTGCAAAGTTATTTCATCAAACGGATGGAAAAATTCCTCCATTCGAAAGAAAAAGTGTTGCTTGGCTGGGACGAAATTCTGGAAGGTGGATTGCCCGCTGAAGCTACAGTTATGAGCTGGCGCGGATTTCAGGGAGGCATAGATGCTGCCAATCAGGGCCACGATGTGGTAATGACTCCAAACTCGCATTGCTACATCGACTATTATCAAGGCCCAATGGATCAGGAACCGTTGGCAATTGGCGGTTATTTGCCGCTCAGTAAAGTATATAGTTTTAATCCTGTTCCTGAAGAATTAAGTGCCGATGCAGCAAAACATATTTTGGGCGGACAGGCCAATCTTTGGACAGAATATGTGGCAGATCTGAAACATGCAGAATACATGACTTTTCCGCGAATCGCAGCATTGGCCGAAGCCGTTTGGAGTCCAAAAGAAGTTCGCAACTGGGAAGATTTTTCGCGCCGGATACAATTGTTTATGAAACGATACGACGAGATGGGAATCAACTATTCGAAAAGCGCCTACAAGGTGTCGGCAAAAACACAGTTTGATCCGGAGAAAAAACAGCTTGCAGCGAGTTTGAGCAGTGAACTTCCAGGTGTAGAAATTCACTTTACTACCGATGGTAGTGAACCAACGAATTTATCAACGATTTATTCAGAACCAGTTCTGCTTGATAAGACATCGACCTTGAAAGCAATAACTTTTGCAAATGGCATTCCTTACGAAAAACCATTCAGCCAGTCTTTTAAAATCAACAAAGCAACCGTTAAGCCTGTAAAATACCGGTTTCCTTTCAGTGAATATTACAAAGGTTCGGGCGAATTTACCCTGGTAAACGGCATTTGCGGAACCACCAACCATCAAGACGGCGAATGGCAGGGCTGGACGGCAACAAACATGGAAGTGGTGATTGACCTGCAGCAGGCAACTGAAATAAGCAGTATTTCTGTCGGCTCACTTCAAAATGCCGGTGCATATATCTTCTTCCCGAAGAAAATGGAATTCTTTGTTTCCGAAGATGGCATAAGATTTCAGAAAGTAGACGAAGTTTTAAATGATGTTGATCCGCTTTCAGGAGAAAAACAAGTGAAGGGTTTTTCGGCTTCGTTTAACCCGGTAGCTGCCAACTTTATAAAAGTGGTCGCCCAAAACCTGGGCAAATGCCCCAAAGGCCACGTTGGCGAAGGCAAAGCCGCATGGATGTTTATTGATGAGATTGCTGTGGAATAATGCTATACTACGGCTTCATGCCCATTGCTTTTACATATCCTTCGTTTACTTTGGTATTGACAAATTTGCTGTTTTGGATCAGTTGAAGCATGGCTTTTTTTACCAATTCCTGGTCGGGACGGGCTTTTCTGATTTCATCGAAACTGTTTCGCGAAGCTTCGGTATATGCTTCAATCAATTCCCAGTTTTCGGGTTTTGCAATGTTCATCATCGAGCTGGGGCCGCCCATTCTCTTGTAGGGCCAGTAAGTCCAGCCAATGTTGTTGCGCTCCATCAGGCGGGTCCATGCAGCCACCCACTGATGATTGTTTTCGCCTGTTTCGCCCATAAAAATTGGCAGGTTTACTGAGTCGCGGAAAGCCACATAATCCTGAATATTTGCCTGAAGCGTATCGCACCAGTAACGGTGACAGGTGTACATCATTTTATCGTCGAACTTCGAATCTTTAAAAACCTTGAAGTTACTGTTCCACTGGGCTCCACCCAACATAACGATGTGGTTTTTGTCCACTTCGCGAATGGCTGCAACTGCACGTTTGTATAGCGGTTCGAGTGCCGCGTTCAGCATTTTCATGTCGTCGCCAAAATATGGGGCAATTGGTTCGTTCAGGAAATCGTAACCCAAAACAACCGGTTCGTTTTTGTAGTGGTCGGCAATCTTTTTCCAGATTTCGATGAATTGTTGCTGGCTTTCTTCGCTGGTCATCAACCATGGATAGCCGTAACTGTCGTCGATGTTGTCGCCAGTTTGCCCGCCCGGCGCATCGTGCATGTCCAGAATCAGGTAAATTTCCGATTCGCGGCACCATTCTACCAGGCTGTCGATTCGCTGAAATCCATCCTGATTGACCGCCAGCCCCATGTAATCTTCATCGGTAAACAATTTGTAATGAAACGGAATTCGGATCGTATTCATTCCTGTTTTCCGGATATAGCGAATGTCTTCGCGGGTGATATAGTTGTCTTTGAACTGTTTCCAGAATTCGTTGGTAAAGTCTGGCCCAACCATTTCACGAAAAGCCTGATCGATCAGCCGGGCCGAACTTGTTCGTTTAAAGCCAAACATATAACCTTCCGGATTGAGCCAGTTACCAAGATTGGTTCCCCTGATAAAAAATTTTTCACCGTTGGGAGCAATCAGATTTGGACCATCAATTTTAATGAATTGTGGTGTAGCTGATGTTTCTTTTTGAGTTGCAGGTTGGCATCCATGAAAAATCAGGAAGCAGGAAATCAATAGAATGAACGAAATCTTTTGAATCATGGTTGGTTAGATTAGTGAATGTTAAAGGTGGTACAATTGTAATGTTTATCAGTTAGAATGTCAAGATAAAAATTCATTCAACAGCATTTAAATTTAACCTTTGATATACACAGAACAATTCAATTCTTTTAATAATGAACTTATATCTACCTGACTTTGACAACCATTGGAATGTAGATTCCTTTCATAATCTGTGAAATAATTTTAAATTTATACCCGTTATGAAGTAACCCCAAAAAGTGAAGTAGAATAATTTAAGATTAAAATCACGCACTTGTTTCTAACAAACAGCCAATAAACTTAACCAAACATGAAACGAGCCATGAGAGAGAATCTCACACAGACGAATGATTATGGATGGCGAGTTCCATCTGGCAATTAAAAATCAAATTATAAACAGATGAAATACCTTTTTTTAATCGCCATTTTTTGTTCATTTTTTATTGCAATACCCAACATTATTTATTCTCAGGAAGAAAACAACAACAACGCCCCAAACTTTTTCCTGGATTGTGAAGAATGTGATTTTATATTTGTCAGACAAAAATTACCTTTTATTTCTTTCGTTCGTGACCCCAAACTGGCTGATGTCCATCTTTTGGTTTCTCATTCGGATACAGGCAGTGGCGGTAAAAAATTCTTCCTGAATTTTATTGGATTGGGAAAATTCGAGGGTCAGGACTATCAATATGAATTTATTGCAGGTCAGTCTGACACTGACGATGATATCAGAAATGGATTGTTGAACTTTCTTAAAGTAGGAATTCTTCCTTATTACTCCAAGACAAAATTTTTCAAAGAACTGGAAATTGACATAAAAGAGAAATCAGATAAAACAACTATCAAATTGCAGGATGATCCATGGAAAAAATGGGTATTTCAAATTGAGTCAGGCGGTGAATTTCAGAAAGAAGAAAGTCAAAATGAATATTCGCTGCGAACAGAAATAAGAAGCGATAAAATTACCGACGCCTGGAAGACCAGAATGGAAGCAAGTTATGAGATAAATCGTGAAAATTACTTTGATGATGGCGAACGGATTACCAACAACCAGGATGAGAAACAAATTCAGGTTAATTTCATTAAAAGTTTAAGTTCAAGATGGTCATTGGGAATGTTTGCGGAATATTCGGCCAATACCTACCTTAACATTTCAAATTCCTTCAGCTTTGATGGTGCTGTTGAATACAATTTTTATTCCTGGGAAGAAAGTAACAGGCGGGTTTTCTCACTGGCTTATGCTGCAGGATTTAATTCATTCGACTACAAGAAAGAAACCATTTTCGGCAAAATGAATGACTACCTGCCCTTTGAAGCGACCAGAATAAGGCTCGAACTTGTTCAGCCATGGGGAACTGTTGAAACAAGTCTGGAAGGGCGTCATTTTTTTAACGATTTTTCGAAATACCGCTTGACTCTTGATTCCGAATTTTCTGTTCGTTTGACCAAACAACTTTCAGTTTACAGCGAAATAGCATCAGAAATAATACACGATCAGCTTTACCTGCCCAAAGGTGACTCGTCGGTTGAAGATTTATTGCTTAAACGGAGAAAACTGGCAACTACCTATGAAATCAGCGGTGAAATAGGCATTCGCTTCACATTTGGTTCCGCCTTCAACAACGTGGTCAATGAACGGTTCTGAAACATCACCCGAATACTACTTCTCCCGATTTACTAACTAACACATAAATCCAACAAAAAAGCACAATCAATAAGGGGATTTAAAAAATGAACAAATCAACTAACAAACAAGGGTGGACCATCACCTTTGCCGCATTGGGCATAAACCTGGTCATGGGCGTCCTGTACTCCTGGGGTGTCATCAAAAAAGCGCTGGTAAGCGACTGGGGATGGACCAATACCGATGCCGCACTTCCCTTCACTGTTTCGGCAGCAGTTTTTGCAGTTACCATGATTTTTGCCGGACGGGCTCAGGATAAATTCGGGCCACGACCAGTAACCATTTTCAGTGGATTGATGCTCGGTGGCGGATTGATCGCCTCTGGTTTTGCAACTAGTCTGGCCATGATGGTATTTACTTTCGGAGTGATCGGATCAATTGGTATCGGACTCGGCTATTCGGCCGCTACGCCATGTGCCATGAAATGGTTCGAATCCTCTAAAAAAGGAATGATTGCCGGAATCGTGGTTGCCGGAGTGGGACTTTCGCCGGTTTACATTACTCCAATTACTGCCAGTTTACTGAAAACTCAAGGAATCAGCAATACCTTCATTATTCTCGGCGTATTTGCCATTGTTGCTGTTGTAGTACTTGCAATATTCCTGAAAAACCCTCCTGAAATGGAAGCCTTACAAGCCGCGAACAATATCGCTTCACCTGCCTCCAAGGGAAATAATTTTACCTGGGACGAGGTGTCGAAAACACCGCAGTTCTATTTGTTGTGGGTCATGTATTTGCTGGCAGCTACCGCCGGACTGATGCTGATCGCGCACCTTCCAAGTATTGCTGTAGTTCAGGCCGACTGGAAAACTGCCGGATTCATGCTAGTAGTTATTCTTTCCGTTTTTAATGCATTGGGTCGTTTGGGAGCAGGTGTTTTATCCGACAAAGTTGGACGCACCCGCGCCATGATGATCGTATTTATGCTTCAGGCTGTGAACATGTTCCTTTTCGCGTTTTACACCACCATTCCAACACTTATGATTGGCTCAGCAGTTGCAGGATTGGCGTACGGAGCCGTTTTCTCTCTGTTCCCGACCACAACCGCAGAATTCTTCGGGATGAAAAACCTGGGTGTCAACTACGGAATGATCTTCACAGGTTGGGGCGTTGCAGGAGTAATTGGCCCGATGTTGGGCGGTATGGTAGCCGATAAAACCGGCGCCTACAGCAATGGTTATCTGGTTGCAGGAGTATTCCTTGTAATTGCAACAGTTTTGGTTGGTATTCTGAAAGTGCCGAAAGCTTCTGTAAACAAGTAGGCAGTCGCAGTCTCAGTTTTCAGAAAAAGAAACAGCAGTTCGGATGGGAGTTCGGGCTGCTTTTTTTTGTTAAACAATCTTTCCAAAGTCATTTTAGGATATAGAAACTGTAACAACCTTTTATCTGATTTGAATTCTTTATATTTGTAAAAATGTGAAAGTGAAAATGCAATATAAATGTAAATCCCATGAATACCATTGAGTTAAAACAAGAACTAATAAATAGGATATCTGGAATTGAAGATGTGGATTTTCTCAATGCCATTAAAACCATTTTGGATTACAATAGAAAAGAACCCTTTATTGAATTAACTAAAGACCAGGAGTTGGAACTTCTTATAGCAAGTAAAGACGGTGAAAAAGGGAATTTTAAATCTCAATCAGAAATGGATAAAAAGGTTGAAGAA
>DAITNH010000062.1:0-6964 GCA_036834745.1 Prolixibacteraceae bacterium | reverse complement strand
AAAACTCGAAAAGATTAGGGGGCTGATTGTTGGTGATTTTATTTTATTCTACAAAATCCTTGATGACAAAATACTGGTACTGAAAGTTTGGAATTGCAAACAAAATCCTGACAAACTAAATATCAGCAGGTAGAAAATCACATTTTATTTTCAATTTGATAATGGGAAAAGCAAAATAACAAATCGAAGCAACCAATTTATCTGTATGGAATTCAGTACATTTGTTTAAATTTTAAAACCATGAAAGCCGTAGAATTTACATCAAAGCTAAAAAACAACTTGATTCACATTCCAAAGAAGATTCAAAATGAAATCAGGAATGCAGAAGAAAAGAATGTCAGAGTTATGATTTTTTGGGAAGAAGAGAACGACAATATCCATAATGCATTAAATCATACTATTACCGAACAATTTCTGAAGGGTTATGCCGATTCAGATTCAATCTATGATAATTTTTAGCAATGGAATTTTTAAAATTTGGACAAGTAGTTTTACTGCGATTTCCTTTTACTGATGGCTTAACATTTAAACGAAGGCCAGCTTTAATTATCAACGATTGTGGTGATGGAGATGTAATTGTATGCAGAATTACGAGTAAAATTTATCATTCTGATTTCGATGTCGAAATACAAAATCTTATTGAATCAGGATTAAAACTTCCATCGGTCATTCGGGTTCACAAAATTGCGACGCTTGAAAAAGAACTGGTTGAATTAAAAATGGGTCAAATCGGATCTGAACAAAAAGAAAAAGTTCGTCTTGCATTAACTTCACTCGTCGAATAAAAACTTCACAACAAATCTCCATCCACCATGCAATACCAATCCAACCCGCAACTCGAGCTTGCTTTTAACTTCCTGCAATACACCAATCAAAATATTTTCCTGACCGGGAAGGCCGGAACCGGAAAAACCACCTTTCTGCGCAACCTGAAAAAGTTGTCGCCCAAACGGATGGTAGTGGTTGCCCCGACTGGTGTGGCAGCGATTAATGCTGGTGGAGTTACCATTCATTCGTTTTTCCAGATGTCGTTCGGTCCGCAAATACCGCAGAATCCCGATCAGTTGCGACCTGTAACTGTTCCTGCCGATGGAAATGTAGCAGCCGGAATAAAACGTTTCAGCCGCGAAAAGATCAATATAATGCGAAGTCTCGATTTGCTGGTGATTGACGAAATTTCAATGGTGCGCGCCGATATTCTGGACGGGATTGACGAAGTTTTGCGCCGCTATAAAAACCGATGCAAACCTTTTGGCGGCGTACAATTGCTGATGATTGGCGACTTGCAGCAGTTGGCGCCCGTGATAAAAGACGATGACTGGAACATTCTGAAACCCTATTACGAAACCGGCTTTTTCTTCAGTAGCCATGCCCTGAAACGCTCAAAATTTGTGGGTATCGAGCTAAATCATATTTTCCGTCAAAGCGACCAACGGTTTATTGACTTGCTGAATAAAGTACGTGAAAACCGGATGGATGAGACTACTCTTCAGGAATTAAACAAACGATACATTCCGGGCTTTAATCCAGAAGAAAAAGAGGGATACATTACGCTCACCACCCACAATTACCAGTCGCAGCAAATAAACGATTTGAAACTTGGCAAGCTGAAAACCAAATCTTATAAATTTACTGCCGAAGTGCAGGGCGAATTTCCGGAGTACTCTTATCCCACCGATCCGGAGCTGGAATTAAAAGTTGGTGCGCAGGTGATGTTTGTGAAAAATGATTTATCGCCCGAAAAACGTTTCTACAATGGCAAAATCGGTAAAATCATCAATATTATTGACAATGAAATTGAAGTGCGTTGCCCTGATGATGCGGAATCCATTGATGTGGAAAAAGTGGAATGGCAAAACGCTAAATACACGCTGAACGAAACTACCCAGAAAATCGAAGAAGATGTAATCGGAACTTTCACCCAATTCCCACTCAAACTGGCTTGGGCCATTACCATCCACAAAAGCCAGGGACTGACTTTTGAAAAAGCAATTATCGATGCCCGTGCGTCGTTTGCCCATGGTCAGGTTTATGTGGCACTGAGCCGCTGCAAAACACTGGAAGGATTGGTTTTGAGCTCGCCGATTGCCGATTACAGCGTAAAAAACGACACCACAGTTATCCATTTTACCGACGATGTGGAACGAAATCAACCCGGCCCTGCCGAACTGGAAAAGTCGCGCAAAGAATACGTGCAGCAACTGCTCGCCGAGCTATTCGATTTCAAACCCATGCAGCGCCAGATTCAGTATTTGCTAAAACTTTGGGAAGAACATGCGGCTCAATTACTTGGCAACCTGAAAACCAATCTGCAAAGCATGACTATTCCGCTGCAAACCGAACTTATTAATGTGGCGGAAAAATTCGAAAACCAAATCAGGCAACTGATTGCCACTGCGCCCAATGCCGAAGAAAATGAGCAACTTCAGGAACGGGTAAAAAAAGCTTCCGACTATTTCTCCGGAAAACTTTTCAATATTATCGAACAGGCTTTTTCGGAAGCCACCTTTGATACCGACAACAAAGCCATCCGCAAAAGCTTTAACGATGCGGCTGATAAACTCCGGAAAGAAATAAACACGAAAAAAGTATGCCTTGAATTGTGTAAAAAAGGCTTCAACATAAAAACCTACCTCGAAACCAAATCGAAAGCAGCTATCGAGATTCCTGAAACAGGGCACAAAAGCCAGCCAACAGCCAGTACATCGTCGTTCACGATGCATCCCGAATTTTACACCAAACTGAAGAAATGGCGCGACGAAAAATCGCATATACTGAATGTTGAAATCGCACGGATACTTCCGCAGAAAACCCTGCACGAAATTGTACAAACATTGCCTGCTTCAAGGGCTGGATTGAAAGCGGTTAAAGGAATGGGCGGTGCACGGTTGCAGCAATTTGGCAAGGAAATAATTGAATTGGTGATAGCTTACCGCAAACAAAAAGGAATGGATTTGCCAATCGGCGCCGAAAAAGAAGCAGAAAAAGCAGCAATGGACACCAAGCAAATCAGTTACGAATTGTTCAAAACCGGGAAATCAATTCCTGAAATTGCATCGGAAAGAAATTTCGCAGCTTCTACCATCGAAGGGCATCTGGCCCATTATGTCGGGCTTGGCGAACTTGAAATATCCAAATTTGTTGAACCTGCGAAGGTTAAAGTAATTGCAGCTTATGTCGAAAAAAACCGGACAACTCAGATAAACGAAATCCGATCGGCAATCGGAGAAAACTATAGTTACTCAGAAATCCGGTTTGTAATCAAATATCTGGAGGCAAACCGATAAATAATCATGCATTTTATCTGTTTTTTCGAAAAAGATGCTGAAATTAACGGCCTGATTTTGAATAAACCTAACCGACAACAAACCTAACTTAGTTAACATGGAACTTCAGCAAAAAACATTTTACAACCGTTTATTTATTACCATTCTTCGCGTTGCCATTGGCTGGCATTTTCTGTACGAAGGAACCGCCAAAATTCTTCAGGGAAACTGGACTGCCTCTGGATTTTTACTGAATACTTCAGGATTTTTATCCGGATTCTACCACTGGATTGCAAATTCACCGACACTTTTAAATATCAGCGACTTCCTGAATATGTATGCACTTTTGTTCATCGGGCTTGCACTTTTTATCGGGCTTTTCAGCCGCGTTGCCGCACTTTCCGGAGCATTGCTGCTTACCTTGTACTATTTCGCCTACCCGCCTTTCGGCAATCCACTGATGAGCGCTTCGGATGGCCACTTATTCATTGTTGACAAGCTGTTTATCGAATCAGCCGCTCTCCTATTTCTTTTCTTTTACAACGAAAAGGGCTACAGTATCGATACTTTTATTTCGATGTACCGCCACCGAAAAAGAACTCCAGTTACCGAACCTGAAGCAAGTACATCGCGTCGTGAAGCGTTGAAAAACCTCGCGACTCTTCCGGTATTGGGGGCAATGGGGTGGGGAGCTGTGAGCAACTTTAAAACGTATGGGGTTGATGTAATGTCGGGTGCGACGATTCAGGTTAATCAGACCGCATTGAGCGAATTAAAAGGCGAACTTCCCAAAGGAAAGATCGGGAAACATGAAATCAGCAGAATGATTGCAGGCGGTAACCTGATTGGCGGATGGTCGCATGGTCGTGATCTGATTTATACCGATACCCTTTTCAAGGCCTACAACACCGAACAAAAAGTGTATGAAACACTTATACTGGCTGAAAAAGCAGGAATCAACACCATCAACATTGGGTTCCCATCGAACCCGCTTCTGGCCAAATACAAAAAGATGACCGGGAGCAAGATTAAAGTAATTACACAGGTTGCTCCAAATCTGGACTGGAAAGGACTTGACAAAGTAGGATCGCACACGGACAAAAAACTCTTTTTTGAGAACATTGACAAAGCAATCGATTTCGGAGTTGACATCATTCAGGTACAGGGAAACTGGTGCGACTGGCTGGTACGCGACAACAAGATAGAAGTGATTGACGAAATGATCAATCACATTCGTCAGCAAGGATATACGGCCGGTTTAGGCGCTCATTCGGTTGAATCGCTCATTGCCTGCGCCGACCAGGGAATCATTCCTGATTATTACATGAAAACCATGCACCACGATCAATATTGGTCTGCCCACCCACGCGAAAACCGCGTCACGTTCGAAGTTGATGGAAAAAATTACCTCGATCACAACAGGTTCCACAACAACATGTTTTGCCTTTTTCCTGAAAAAGTGATTGATTTTGTTAGCAAAACAACTGTACCGGTAATGGGATTTAAAGTGCTTGCCGCCGGAGCCATCGAACCGAAGGATGGTTTTCAATGGGCCTATGACAATGGCGCCGACTTTATTTGTGTGGGAATGTTCGACTTTCAGGTGGTCAATAATGTGAATATTGCCATCGACTGTTTGAATAAGACCAAACGGATACGAGAATGGTACGGGTAATCTGATTCATTATTTAAAATTCCACTTATGAAACGTTCAAATCGCTATTTTAGAATTATAACCTTATTTCTTGCATTTCTTCCTGCTTTCTTTTTCCTATCGTGTCAATCAGGATATTACACCGAAGCCGATTATTTTAAGGTTCCAAAGATTGATGCCCATGTTCATATTTCGACAACCGATGCTTCAATTCAGAAATATTCACTTCAGGAGAATATCAAACTGATTACCATCAATGTCAACTCAAGCCGGGATGTGAATCAGCAGCACGATACAGCCATCGCCCTGATTCAAAAATATCCCGGTTCGGTTTATTATCTGGCGACCTTTGCTTTCGATACCGCCGTTTGGAATAGCAGTGAATGGGAACAGAAAACCATTGCCGAACTTGAAAACAACATTTCGGGTGGCGCAGTCGGGGTAAAATTCTGGAAAAACATTGGCATGACTGAAAGAGACCACGCCGGGAATTTTGTAATGGTCAGCAACAGCAGGTTCGATCCTGTAATTTCATTTATTGAACAGAAAGGATTGCCACTGACCGGACATCTGGGAGAGCCAAAAAACTGCTGGATGCCTGTTGATTCGATGACGGTGAACAATGACAAAAGCTATTTCGAACGACATCCTGAATATCACATGTTCCAGCATCCCGAGTATCCAAGTTATCAGGAACAACTTGATGCGCGCGACAGCCTTTTGACCAAACATCCGAACCTGAAATTCATCGGATGTCATCTGGGAAGCGAGGAATGGAGTGTTGACGAATTGGCCAAAACACTCGACCGGTTTCCGAATATGGCAGTTGATTTGGCCGCAAGAATATGCCATTTGCAATACCAAAGCGCAAAAAACAAAGACAAGGTTCGCGATTTCCTGATCAAATATCAGGACAGGATTTTATATGGTACTGATATTGGCTATTCAGGGAACAGACCTGACAGCAGCTTTTATGCAGGCATTCAGTCCACCCGTCTCAAAGACTGGAATTACTTTACCGGCGAAATGGAATTGACATCCCGCGATGTCGATTCATCCTTTACCGGCCTTCACCTTCCAAAGCAGGTTGTTGATAAAATTTTTTACCTGAATGCAGTGAAATGGTATAAACTGGAAGTGAATTAATTTCAATGGTGATAATCATGTCATCTTTTGTTGATTCAAAAATCATTCTTTGATCTTGCGATTCAAAAAATAGCTGAAAGATAAAACCAGCGCTGAATCAAAGTTTAACGTTTTAGTGTGTGAAGTTGAAAAAGACTCTGTATTAATGGGTTTTTCTTTGGTATGTTGAAACTTTGCCATAAGATTGATCTTTAATTTTGGAATTACTGAATATGACGCACCAATTGTTCCGCATAAATAGGATTGATCTCTCTGCTCAATTCGCTTATAATGTCCTCCTCCTGATGAAGTCTCATTGGTTGACATTTGAGACTTCCCGAATCCAAAACCGCCTTCAAAGAATGGGGTAACCTTATTTTTGCCAAAATACTTTCTGGCAAAAAAACCATATAGTTCTGTTTTATATATGTCTTTTTCCTCGAAGTAGTTTGTCCAGGTATTTCTGCGATATCTAAAATCGGGTCCTACAACAAAATTTTTGAAAAGAAAGTACCCTATTCTTGGGGCCAAGGAGTAATTTGAAGTTTTGTATGAGTTCCAAAATATTTCTTCTCCAGTAAGATAGTACTCAGTAAAATAATCACTGGTTCCGAATGAAATTCCAAAGCCTTCGGTAAATGGTTTTGAGTCATATCTCCCGTTACCTGATAAACTAATTCCTCCTTCCAACATAAAGGTGCCTTTTTTGATCTGTGCCGATAAACTTAATGAGCCTGCAAGAATGATTAGCAATATTGCTTTTCTTTTCATGTGTTATAAATTTGCTTTTAATTGCCACATGGAACTCGCCAATAATCGTTCTTCTGTGTCCCAATTAATCGGGATGGCTCGTTTCATGATCTGAAATTTAGTTGAGCATAAAAGTAAGCATACCATATCGATAATTTATATTAAATAT
>DAITNH010000061.1:0-21134 GCA_036834745.1 Prolixibacteraceae bacterium | reverse complement strand
GATAATAGCTGAATTTTAACTAAATGCGGCACTTTTAGCTGCAATGTGGGTTAAGCCAATTCCTCAGGAACTGAACGAACTCGATTGGAAAGAGGAATTGTCGCCCAACAATAAAAAATTGAGTGGGCATATTTCTGCATTTGCCAACCAACCCGGAGGCGGGTTTCTGGTGTTCGGTATTGAAAACAAAACCGGCACGGTGAAAGGCGTGAATCATGCCGATGCTGAAGTAATCGTGCAGAAACTAAGCGGTATTTGTCGCGAAGCGGTAAATCCGGTAGTAGCTATCGACCACGCCATCGAGTTGTATGAGGATCGTCCTTTGCTGTTTGTTTATATCAAAGAAAGTGCAATCAAACCTGTTCATATTGCATCAGGAACTTTAGAAGATGCCTATATCCGCAGCGGTGGAACAACCCGTAAAGCATCGAGGCAGGAAATTGGCAGCTTGATGCTCAACAGTAAAACACCCCAATACGAAGAATTACACGCATCAAAACTTAAATCGGGAGCCGAGATATTGGATGCGCTCGATTACCGCACCATTTACAAACTGCTCGAAAAACCCATTCCTCAAAATCAGGAAGAAATAGTAAAATGGCTCGAAAATGAGAAAATGATTCAGGTTATTGATGGAGCTGGCAATTACATCACCAATTTTGGCGCACTGGCTGCGGCTCAAAACTTGAAAGACTTTGATAGCCTTGCCCGTAAATGCATCCGGCTGATTAAGTACAAGGGTAAAAATAAATCGGAGACTGAAAAAGAATATCCCGGATCGAAAGGCTATGCCATTGGGTTTGAAGGGTTGATTGAATTTGTAAAGGCATTGCTGCCTTCCAGCGAGATCATCAAAAATGCACTTCGGAAGGAAACAGTGGTTTATCCTGAAATTGCACTTCGTGAACTAATCGCCAATGCCTTAATTCATCAGGATTTTACCGTTCGTGGTTCTGGTCCGATGATTGAAATATTTGATGACCGGATTGAGATTTCAAACCCGGGGAAACTTTTACCAACCAAGAAAATTGACCGTTTAATTCGTACCACACCCGAATCAAGAAACGAAGTTTTGGCCTCTGCATTCCGAAGATACAACATTTGCGAAGAACGCGGCTCTGGTTTGGAAAAAGCAGTTACTGCCATTGAGTTATTCGGGCTTCCGCCACTGCGTTTCGAAGAGTTGGAGAACTCCTTCAGGGTTACCATGTACAGCCCCAAAACCTTTGCCGAACTTAGCCAGAAAGAAAGAGTTGAAGCGTGTTATCAGCACAGTATCCTGAAATACTATTCTGGTGGAGGCATGACCAATACAAGCCTGAGGGAACGATTTAAAATGCACGAAAAACAACGGCCACAAGTGTCGCTGGTCATTAAAGAAGCATTGGAAAAAGGTAGAATTAAGCCCAAAGATCCCAATAACGTATCAACTAAATTTGCAGAATACATTCCGATTTGGGGATAGTTTTGCTTAATTCAGAAACAGATACAATAATCAAATGTCAGTATATCAATTAATTGCTGCTTAATTAGAAAACGGAAAATGGCAAATTTCATTTCAGAAGATCAAATAGAAAAGGCAACCATCGGAGTATTTGTAAACAATCTACATTACCGTCACATCAATTGCCTCGATAGAGACACAACCGGTCGTTTGAATGAAAATGAGGTATTGATAAAGCCATTGCTCCGAAGGAAACTGGCTGAATTGAACACCAATTTGCCAACATCGGCCATTGATGAGGCTTTTGAAAAAATATGCCGGACCCGGTTAGACAAATCGGAACTGATGGCAAACAAAGAAATTTATGGCTTGATTAAAAATGGCGTTCCGGTTGACATTAACAACGCCGATGGAAGAATTGAGAAAGTGACTGTCAAAGTCATTGATTTCAACGACGAAAAGCAGAATGATTACCTGGTAGTTTCTCAATTATGGATACAGGGACAGTTTATCCGTCGCCGCCCCGACCTGATTGTTTTTTTGAACGGCATTCCACTTATTTTTATTGAGCTAAAGAATAGCAACATAGCTGTTCGCAGTGCCTACGAAGATAATCTGACCAATTACCGGAAAGATATTCCCCTGCTCTTTCATTACAATGCGATATGTATCTTAAGCAATGGGTTTGAGAGTAAAGTGGGTAGTTTTAATTCGGGCTACGGACATTTTTTTAATTGGCTTCGGCCTGAGAACGAGCAGCAGGTACCCGATAGAAAACGGATACAACAATACGGAGTAAGTCTGGATTATGCCATTTTGGGGCTTTGTGAAAAGAAAAGGTTGCTGGATTATTTCGATAATTTTTTACTCTATTATAAGGACGTTGTAAAGATTGCTGCAAAGAACCATCAGTTTCTGGGCGTGAACAATGCCATTGATAATTTTTCTCTTCGGTTACAGCATGACGAGGCTGGTACCGACAAAGAAAATAAAGGTAAACTGGGCGTATTCTGGCATACACAAGGCAGCGGAAAGAGTTACAGCATGATTTTCTTTGCACGGAAGGTATTCAGGAAATTTACAGGAAACTACACCTTTCTGATTGTAACAGACCGCGACGATCTGGACGGCCAGATATACCGTAACTTTTTAGGCTCCGGAGCCTTCCCAAAAGACACCAAATGTAGGCCAAAAGACAGTGAAGACCTCCGGGCAATGCTGCAAACCAACACCCGGTATATTTTTACACTCATTCATAAGTTTCGCTACCAAAGAGGGCAGGACTATCCTGTTTTATCAACCCGAAACAACATCATTGTTATTGTTGATGAGGCACACCGGACACAGTACAAAGATTTGGCTGAAAACATGCGCACCGGATTGCCCAATGCACAATACATAGCGTTTACAGGCACACCACTGCTGGGAAGTAAGAAACTTACGCATGAGTGGTTTGGCGATAATGTTTCGGAATACAATTACAAACAGAGCCTTGCAGATGGAGCCACTGTTCCACTATTTTATCACAAACGGGTTCCCCAGGTCTTGCTGCAAAATACTGATCTTAATGATGATCTGGCAGAAATTGTAAGTGATGAAAATCTGACAAAGGAACAGCAGAATAGGCTTGAAAACGAGTTTGCCCAGGAAATGAAAGTTCTGAAATCAGACGATCGCTTAGATACGATTGCTAAGGATATTGTTTATCATTTCCCGCGTCGTGGTTATCTCGGAAAAGGAATGGTCGTTACTATTGATAAGTTCACCGCTGTAAAAATGTACGATAAAGTTCACCGCCTTTGGGAAGTTGAAACGCGAAACATTCAGCAACAAATCAGCAAAACCGAAGACAAAAAAGAACGGGATGAACTAAAGCTGATTTTGGATTGGATGCGTAAGACCGATATGGCGGTTATTGTAAGTGAGGAGGCTGGAGAAGAAGAGAAGTTTAAAAAAGAGAATCTGGACATAAAACCTCATCGGGAGAGGTTATCAATACCTGATGAGAATGGGCAGGAATTGGAAGATAAATTTAAAAATCCCAAAGATTCGCTTCATTTGGTTTTTGTATGCAGTATGTGGCTAACCGGTTTTGATGCACCAACAGTTTCAACCCTTTATCTGGATAAGCCAATGAAGGATCACACTTTGATGCAGACCATTGCAAGAGCCAACCGCGTTACCGATTTCTTAATTCACGACAAGCCGAAAAGGAACGGTTTCATTGTTGACTACTACAATGTTTTCCGCAACCTGAAAAAAGCATTTGCCTCGTATGGTGGTAGTTCGCAAACAAATGACGGCGAGGGTGGTGATTCGCCGGTTCAGGGTAAAGATCAACTGTTTGTATTGCTTCAGGATGCAATTAGTGAATGTCAAAAATGGTGTTCAACCATTCATATTGATCTTTCAGAAATAGTCGCATCCAAAATAATTTTTAGCAAGCTGAGTTTGTTTGATGAATTTGCTGATACAATTGTAGTAAATGATGAACATAAAAATCAGTTTGTGGTGTACAATAACACGATCAATGCTTTGTACGACGCTTGTAAACCCGAAATATTGGGTCGCCGGAAGGATTATCCTTTAGCTGCAATTATTCAATACCTCCGGGAGGTTATCGATGGATTGGCGGACAGAGGAAATTTAGATAGTGCAAAAAGGAGAATAAGCCAGTTATTGGATGACAGCATCATTGTTAACCAAGAACATGAGAGTAAGCCTTTAATTACTGACAAATTGGATCAGGCAGCAGATAAACAGGAATATTTTATAAAGTCCTGGAAGCAAATTGATTTGAGTAAATTGGACATTGAAAAGCTCAAAACAGAGTTTAAAGATGCGCCACACAAGAATATTGAAATTTCTGATTTGAGAGCATTTATTTCGGATAAGCTCCAGCTTATGATGGAAAAAAATGTCACACGAAAGAGTTTTGCCCAAAGGCTGCAAGAGATTATTGACCGTTACAATGCAGGAAATTCAACCAACGAAAGATACTTTGACGAATTGGTGGATTTTGTTAATAAGATGAGGGAAGAAGAAATGCGGGCTGCCAAAGAAGAATTGACCGAATCGGAATTGGAAATTTTTGACCTGTTAATAAAAGAAAACCTCACTAAAGATGAAGAACAAAAAGTAAAGTTAGCGGCAAAAAGCCTGTTGCACCGTTTAAGAGAAGGACAACCAACTGTTTTGATTAATGATTGGTATAGAGACAATCAGACAAGAGCATTGGTGCAAACAGCAATTAAGAAAGCACTGAATGAAACGCTGCCTGAAAGCTATGACAGGGCAATTTATAGTGCCAAATGTGACATTATTTTTGATCATTTTCTTACAATGGCTCAGAACGGAAATTACAAGGCAACAGCATAAATAGCTACTTATCATTGAATAAATCGTCTTCGACTTATTGATGTGTGCAAATAGCAAATAAATAAAACCGTAACTGACTGAATGTCAATTACGGTTTTGTTTTAATCGTGGGCTGTACTGGATTCGAACCAGTGACCCCTACCCTGTCAAGGTAATGCTCTAAACCAACTGAGCTAACAGCCCTTCTTATTGCGCCACAAAAATATAAATTTTTTGCTTTCTTTCCTGTTTGGTGAATAAATCGTCTAAATTTGAAATTCAAAAAAATCAGATGAAGGCAGAAATTCGTTTTATTGTTATCATTTTTTACCTGGTATGTTCCGGTTTAGCCATAAGTGCCAAAGCCATTGACGATACTTCCGTAAAACTTTACGATGAAACAATTTTTGTGATTTCTAACTTTTCGGGTGTTGATGCCAATCTAAATGAACCCCGCACCATTCAGGAACTACTCGATCTAAACATCGGTGGGTTCAGACTCTATCTCGAATGGGAAAAACAGCAAAACCAGCTAATGATCAAAAAAGCCGACGGATCTTCTATTTTCTTCAGGCAAACCATGAATGAGATCAAGAATTTTCTGGAAAACAAACCTGACAAAATCCTGACACTTTTTCTTGATTTCAGCACGAATGTAAATGAGTTGAGTGAGCTTTTTCAGGAACTTGGAATCAATCAGTACTTATATACTTTTGATGAAAGGGAAGGCTGGGAGTCATTAAATAGCATGACTGAAGCAAACAAGCGACTGGTGATTTTCGCGATGCAGGAACACCGAAATAGCCCCGATTGGCTTCATTATGTATGGAGCCACGCAGTCGAGCCGTACTTCTCTATATGGGAAGCACCGGTTTTTAAGGGGGAATTTCTGAAAGGCGACCCGAAAAACAGTCTTCTGATTTACAATGACTATAATTTCCCCAGAAAGACCCAAAGTGACAAAAATTTCAACTATGATACCAACCAGAACCCTTACCTGATTGAGCACATCAAAAATACCTGGACCAATACAGGTAAAACACCCAATTTTGTGATGCTCGATCGTTACGAAAACTGGATTGTAGGCGTTGTGTCTTATTTGCGTGGCTTCAAAATCATCAAGGGAACAGTTACCTATAATGCGCAGATCCTCGACTATGTAAACTGGGAAAGAACCGGAAGCCTGACAAGCGGAAAGTATTGTTTCCCCGTTGGCCCGGGCGATAACCTGGTTTTGGCACCTAAAAGTCCCGGGTTTCGTTTTACGCCTGAATCTGCAACATTCAATGAACCAAAGCAAAGTATTGTTCAGCATTTTGTTGCCATCTCGCTTGAGATTACCGACAATCTGGAAGGTCATTATACTTTTGCAAAAGAAAGTCGCGACTTCAGTATAAACGGGTTTAACGGGAAGCCTGAAAAGGTAAATTTCACAAACGATTCAGTCCGCTCTACTGTGGCCGGGTTTGGGGAGAACAGCTATATAGTTCTTCCCGGTGCCGAAGAATTCAAAGTGCGCGATCATGATTTTTCCGTTGCTGCATGGATAAAAATCAAGGAATATCAACCCAACAAGCGCGATTATTGCATCATCGGTACAAAAAACAATTCCTACCAGCAGGGAATTCACCTCTTAATCAGAGATCAAAAACCTTATTTCGGATTTTATAACAACGATCTTCAGGGAAAAACAATTCTTGAAGCCGGGAAATGGTATCATTTGGTTTGGAGGTACAACAAGCAGAGTGGAGAACAGGCCATTTTCCTGAATGGCAAACTCGATAGCCGTTCGCTGGGCCATCCGGCATACAAGGGGCGCGATAATCTTTACATCGGAGTGGCCGGGTTCAACTGGTCATCGAATATGAACGGGGCAATTGACAATCTGAGTATTTGGTCGAGAGCTTTGGGTGAAGAGGAAATTTGGGGAATGAGCAAGGAGGTGATTGAAATTGTGCCTATTAAAAATGTATTTATCCTTTATCCCGTTTTATCCAGAAGTTTGGTGGCATTACTTGTTCTCGCGTTGCTGATTATTGGCTATTTAAAAATCCCTTTCCGGAAATTTAAGAAACAGGCATCCCCGGCAGAAAAGATACGCAGCATCGAAAAAGCCATGATCCACAAACCGGAAGCAAATTACATTCAGCTATTTGGCGATTTTAAAGTACTCGACAAATCCGGCATCGACATCAGTAGTCAGTTCACTCCGAAGTTGAAACAGTTGTTCCTGATTATCCTTTTGTATTCGCAACGCAATAAAAACGGCATTTCAACGAAGGAACTCACCGATATTCTTTGGATGGGACATTCATCGCAAAGCGCCAAGAACAGCAGGGGAGTGACCATCCGGAAATTGCGTCTGATCCTCGAATCCCTCGATTCGGTTCATGTTAATTTTCACATAGATCGGTGGTCGATGGCATTTGGCGGATCGGTTTACTGCGATTACACCGAATGTTTAAAACTGCTGAAACGCGAAAAAATTCATGACACCGATTTTAACCTGAATTTTTATCACATCATCCAGGAAGGCGAACTCTTCAAAGGTGAATCGTACGACTGGCTCGACGATTTTAAGGGATTTGCCGGGAATAATATTGTTGATATTCTCTTGAAATTCATCAACGAACTGACCATTGAACGAGATAATGAACTAATCCTGAAATTAAGCGACCGTATTCTGGTGACTGATCCGGTGAATGATCAGGCACTGGCATTTAAGCTGAAGGTTTTGATTAAACAAAACAACTACAACCTGGCCCGTTTTACTTTTGATCGTTTTTGCGTGCTCTACGAAGAAATGTATGGCGAGAAATTTTTAGTCAAATTTGAAGAACTGATTGCCTGATAAATAAACATGTTATAAAGCAGGGTTAATTTTCGTTTTCTATTTCGTATTCTTCTCAATATCATTGCTTTTAATATCTGTGGAAAATGTTTAATGAAGGAAAATTAACCCTTAAATAACCTTGTTTTAACCCGTTTGTAAACGTCAGCTAAAACCCTGCTAATTCCTTTTTATTAGATTTGATTTAATTTTTTACGGATTGTGAGCTCTTTATTTATACATCCGGAGAGTAAAACGATTAATTCAGCTCGATTTATGAAGATTTGGAATTCTGTTCGTACGATGTTTTCAGGTAAAAGGTCATTTTTATGGGTGATTGTTGCGGGTCTGGCAATTGGCTTTATTTTTATGTTCGCCGGAAGCAAGGCGGTTACTTATACTTCTACCGATGATTATTGTATGTCGTGCCATGTTCACCCACATGCAGAACAAAGCTGGAAACTTTCTCCCCATTACGACAATAATGCCGGTATAATTGTGCATTGTGTCGAATGCCACCTTCCGCCAAAAGGGCATGGTATGTTGGCTGCCAAAGCCAAACATGGAGCCATCGACTTGTATGGTTACCTGTTCAAAGATTCCGCCGATTACAAATGGGAAGCAAAGCGCACTCTCGATAAGGCCAAAAAATTTGTTTATACCGAATCGTGCGTAAAATGTCATAAAAACCTTTTCCCGAAAACGCTCACCGTTGACGGCGAAAATGCCCACCTTAGTTTTCTGACCAGCAAAACCGATGTAAGTTGCCTAAATTGTCACCTCGACGTTGGACATTTTGACCCGAACAAAAAACATGAGCACGACAAAAATTTCGGAGTAACTGCAACAGTTTCCGCTGAAATATTTACCGAACCTACAACCATTACCAGCTTTGCCAACTTTACTGAAAAGATACCTGGCACAAGTCTTTCATTTGAAATGGTTGCCATTCCGGGTGGACAGTTTATAATGGGCAGTCCGAAAAAGGAACCTTTCAGGAAACCCGATGAAGGGCCTGCACATCCCGTAAAACTATCGCGGTTTTTCATGGCAAAAGTGGAAGTCAGTTGGGATGAATACCTGGAATTCTTTAAGGCGACTTCGTCTCAGGGACGCAAGGAAGCCGAGGAAAACGAAAATGTGGATGCCATTTCGGGCCCTACACCTCCATGGGGTGCACCCGATCAGGGATGGGGAAAAGGCTCACGACCAGCCATCACCATGTCGTGGAAAGCTGCAGACACTTATTGCAAATGGCTTTCGAAAGAAACAGGCAAGAAATATCGTCTTCCAACAGAAGCCGAATGGGAATATGCTTCCCGCGGAGGCAATCAAACTCCTTATTTCTTTGAAGGCAATCCAAAGGATTTTACTTCCGAAGGGTTTTTCAGGAAAATATTTGGTCGCGATACAGCTGTTATTCAGTCGTATGTAGTTTACAAGGAAACCAGTCCCGGTCAAACTCAGGAGCCTGGTTCAGTAAAAGAGAATCCGTATGGTTTGAAAAATATGTTGGGCAATGTGTATGAATTCTGTTCCGATTACTATTCACCGACAGCTTATTCAGCCTATAAAAAAGGAGCGGTTAATCCGAAAGGGCCTAAAAAAGGTCAGGAACGTGTAATCAGAGGTGGTTCGTTTAAAAGCGATGCCAAAGATGTACGCAGCGCGGCACGCGATTTCACCAAAACCAAAGCATGGCTGGTCACCGATCCGCAAATGCCAAAGAGCGTTTGGTGGTATTCCGATTGTGTTGATATTGGTTTCAGGGTAGTATGTGAAGTAGATGAGAGTATCAAATAGAAAAATTGTTCCCGATGGAAAATACAAATAAAGGTTTTAACAGAAGAAGGTTTCTTGAATCGACCGCTTTGGCCGGTATCGGATTATTGGGCGCAAGTGCCATGATTTCAGGATGTAAAAAAGCAAAGGATGCAAAAACGCTTGGATTGCCACCCATCCTGAAGGCTGCTCCAAAAGGTAAAAAACTGCGTGCCGCATTGATCGGATGCGGTAACCGCGGAACAGGCGCAGCCTTAAATTTTATAAGTGCCGGCCCCGATTTGCACATTGTTGCTTTGGCCGATGTGTTTCAGGATAGAATAGATGCTACCCGCGAACGCTTTTCGAAACTGAAAATGGAAATTCCAGCAGAAAATTGCTTTTCAGGATTTGACGGATACAAACAAGTGATGGCTTTGGCAGATGTTGATGTGGTAATTCTGGCAACTCCGCCGCAATTCAGGCCCGATCAGTTCAAAGAAGCAGTTTTAAAGAACAAACATGTTTTCATGGAAAAACCGATGGCAGTTGATCCGGTTGGAATCCGTTCCATAATTGCCAGTGGCAAAAAAGCACAGGCAGTTGGCTTGAATGTGGTTACCGGCACCCAGCGACGTCATCAGCAGGATTACATTGAAACCTATCAACAGGTTGCAAACGGTGCCATCGGAACTCCGGTTTCGGCAAGGGCTTTCTGGAACCAAAACCATGTGTGGTTCCGTACCCGCGAAGAAGGCTGGGACGATATGACTTACATGATTCGCAACTGGAACAATTTCTGCTGGTTGTGTGGCGATCACATTTTGGATACACATGTTCACAACATCGATGTAATTAACTGGTTCCTTGGCAAACAACCCGAAAGTGCTGTCGGATACGGTGGCCGTGCACGACGTTTAACAGGCGATCAGTACGACTTTTTCAGTATTGACTTTGATTATGGAGCTGGGGTTTTCTCGCATAGTATGTGCCGTCAGATAGACAATTGTGCCAACGCGACCGGCGAATTCATTATGGGAACAGAAGGTTATACCAACTGCGCCAATACCATCTGGAACCTTGACGGATCTGTGAAATGGCAATTCGCATACCCGAAAGATGAAAACGGCAACGAAACAAATCATATATTAATTCCGGCTTATGTGCAGGAACACATGCACCTTGTTCATGCCATACGCACCGGCGAGTATGTAAATCAGGCGGAAGAAACCGCTTTGTCAACGCTCACGGCAATTATGGCCCGTACAGCAGCGTACACCGGTAAAAAAGTTACCTGGGAAGAAATCTACAAATCGGATATGGATCTTGGTCCGCAAGTAATTGAATTTGGTCCGGTTGACATGCAGTTTGAAGTGCCAATTCCCGGAACAGCGCACAAGGCGTAGAAGCCTCCCCCAGCCCCTCCGAAGGAGGGGAGTAACCTAATTGATTCACTAATATTATTGCACTGAATAACTAATAGAATTTATTTCATCTAATTGGAATTTAATATATAACGATAACCTAAGTAAGTGAAACAATTTATTGTCGCATTTTAAATTAACTCACCCTGAAGTCCGCAAGCGGCCTTCCCCCTCTCTTTTAAAAGAGAGGGGAAGAGCATCGCAGACTTCGGCGTGAGCTCAGTCGAACGATGCGACGGGGTGAGTTAAAATATTTGAACAATTAGAAATACGATTTTGATTCATTCATGAAACTTAACAACCGCCTGCTTTTCTCCCCTCCTTTGGAGGGGCGGGGGAGGCTTCAAACTAAACTAATATGGAAAACAAAAGCACACGCAGATCTTTTCTGAGAAATTCGCTTTCAATTGTGGCCGGAACGATGGTATTGCCACACATTATTCCTTCATCGGCGATGGGAATGAACGGGGTTGTACCGCCAAGCGATCGGCTTGTAATGGGATCGATTGGAGTTGGTTCTCAGGGAATCAGCAATATGCGGGGATTCCTGAAATTTAAAGAAGTTCAGTTGGTTGCCATGTGCGACCTTGACACGAGAAACCTGGCGAAGGCTTCGGCCATCGTTAATCAGCAATATGCAAACACGGATTGCCGGACACACAAGGATTACCGCGAATTTCTTGAAAAGGAAAAACTCGACGCTGTCTGCATTTCGGTACCCGACCATTGGCACAGTATCACTTATGTGGCCGCTGCCAACAAGAAAATCGACATTTACGGCGAAAAACCTTTGGCCAGAAGTATCGGTGAAGGACAGCAGATTGTAAAAGCAGTTCAGAAAAACAAAATTATATGGCAAACCGGAAGCTGGCAGCGGTCGGTGGCTAATTTTCACAAAGGCGCAGAGCTTGTTTTCAACGGAAGATTGGGAAAAGTTGATCGTGTGGAAGTTGGTTTGCCCAATGCATCGAAACTGGTTGGAATGCCATCCATAAAAGAAGTACCTTCCGAACTCGATTGGGATTTCTGGCTGGGATCGGCACCCAAAGTTCCCTACCGTGGTGTCTGCCATTGGAACTGGCGCTGGATATTGGATTATTCAGGAGGGCAATTAACCGACTGGGCAGGTCACCACATCGACATTGCCACCTGGGCATTGGGACTCGACCGTACCGGACCCATTGAAGTTTGGGGCGAAGGCGTATATCCGGCTGCTACCGAATTGTACAATGTTCCCGGAGAATTCGATTTCAATTGTAAATATAAATCAGGAGTTGTGATTCGCGTTGCCAATTCCGCCCGTTTACCTCACGGAATGGGAGTAACCTGGTATGGCGAAAATGGCTGGATTCATGTTGATCGTGGCGATATTATTACAGCCTCGAAACCTGAACTGATTTCGGAAGAACTTGGTGCCAACAAGAAGGCACTTTATAAAAGCAACGATCATATCGGGAATTTCCTGGAATGTATCAAAAGCCGCAAGGAAACCATTACACCGGTTGAAACTGCACATCGTTCCATTTCAGTTGGTTTGCTTGGAGAAATTGCCATGACCACCAAACAGAAAATTCAGTGGGATCCGGTAAAAGAACAAATCATCGGCAATGCGGAAGCAAGCAAAATGTTGATGAGAAATTTCCGTGCACCCTGGAAAATACCGGCCATTTAATGGAATATCCTGGATATAATAAAATTGGATCATTAAAGTTTCAAAATGAATAACTGGATATGTACCCAAGCTATTCTTTGCCGTCTGCTTCAGCGTTCGACTGAGCTCACGCCGAAGTCTGACGGACAGATTGATGATTGTGAAAAATGGCTTTAGCCACAATATTTTGGGCTAAAGCCCTGAACTGCTCGTCTATTGCAATCCGTCGCCTAAAGGCAGACGGCAAAGGATAATTTTCTTATATACCATGAATTTCGGATATTCATTAAAATTTCAACACAGCACACGCTTTTTCATCCTTTTAACCGGGATACTTATCTAAAACCAACCAACAAGTGCCAGCGAAGGGAAACCAATCCCTGAACTGGCATTTTTTGAAATTTCAAATTATTCCAACATTGGCAGTCCCAATGTTTTCAAAGTGAAATTCTGTATCTTTAACCCCGGTTTACCCTGTCATTTTCCTGAAACCCGAATTTTACTTCAGGAAAAAAACGTACTGAAAAAAACGTACTGAAAAAAACAAATCTATGTTTTCACTCATAATTCCTGTTTATAACGAAGAAGATCTGATAGATGAATTGGCATCGCGTGCAATAAATGCAGTGGAATCGTTCACTTCAAATTACGAAATTCTGTTTATAAACGATGGAAGTACCGATTCAACACTCCGGAAATTAATTAAAGTCCGCAAACACTTTTCAAAAGTCAAAATCGTTGACCTTTCGAGGAACTTTGGCCATCAGGCAGCTTTTACCGCCGGACTGGAAATTGCAATGGGAAATTATGTGGCCATGATGGATGGCGACCTTCAGGACCCGCCTGAGCTACTCGCCGAAATGTTTCGGATGATAAATGAAGAAGGATTTGACATTGTTACCGGCAAACGGAAAGGCCGGAAAGGGAAACGGCTACGCATTGCAACCAACTTGTTTCACGCATTCTTTAAAAAAATTACCGTTCTCGACGATATGGAAAACTCGGGCAATTTCTCGATGTTGAACCGAGCCGCCGTCGATGCTCTGGTGAAGATGAAGGAAACCATTCGTTATCTGCCCGGATTGCGTTCGTTTATTGGTTTCAACCAGGGATTTGTTGAATATGTGCGGGAAGAGCGTGCAGGCGGTGAGCCTAAAATGACCATTGGGAAACTTTTGCTGTTGGCCGCCGATGCCATTTTCTCGTTTTCGAAATTTCCGATAAAAGTGTGTCTTGTGCTGGGCCTGACCGGAACCATCGTATTTTTGTTTGCCGGAATATATGTACTGGTCGCGAAATCATTTGGATTTGCCCTTTTTGGCTGGTCTTCCACAGTTCTGAGCATTTATTTTCTGGGTTCTATTCAGCTTATATTTCTGGGCGTGGTGAGCGAATATGTCTATCGTATCTATAAAGAATCGCAAAACAGGCCCATCTACCTTGTTAAAAAGTTTTACGATACCGACACCGAATAATGGGAGAAAAAAATCTGAAGATAACTTTTTGGGTTCTGGCTTTCGTAATGCTTTCCGCCCTATTGATGATCAGTCGCGATGCGGGCATTTCGGGCGACGAGGAGGTGCATTACCTGCAATCCGAAATGGTTTACAATTACTTCAGCACCATGGGAGCCGACAAATCGTCGCTCGATACACCCAAAACCCACCTTCAATACTACGGACAAGCTTTTGATAATTTGACCACGATTCTGATCCATTGGTTCGGAGTTGAAGATATTTACGGGTTCAGGCACCTGATGTGCAGTATTTCAGGATGGCTAACCATTTTGGTAACCGCTTTGTTTGCAGCCCATATTTCCGGTTACGGAGCGGCTATTTTTGTTCTTTTTCTGTTTGCTGTTTCACCGGGTTTTCTGGGGCAGTCGCAAAATAACCTGAAAGATATTCCCTTCGCATTGGCTTATATTTCGAGCGTTTATTATTCGCTTAAACTTGTTTATACTGAAGTAAAACCCACAAAACAAACGATTTTACTACTGATTTTGAGCATCGCTTTTGCCATTGGAATTCGCGCCGGCGGTATTCTTGTGGTTTTCTATCTCGGATTTTTCATGTTCCTGAAAGTCGTTTCGGATTGGACGAAACATAAAAATCCTGATATGGGTCAGCTTAAAAAGCAGTTGATTTTGTTCTCCGGAATTTCGGTTTCAGGCTATTTACTGGGTTTGATTCTGTGGCCATACGCTTTGCAAAATCCTGTACTCAACGTGTTTAAATCGTATCAGGTAATGACACATTTCCCGACGACCGTCCGTCAGATTTTTGAAGGACGGATCGATTGGTCCGATTTACTTCCGTGGTACTATTTGCCTAAATACATGGTAATTACGATTCCGGTGGTTGTTTTTGCCGGAATAGCTGTTTTCCTTTTGAATGCAAAAAAAAAATATTCAGAAAATCAGAAAACGCAATTGTGGCTGTTACTTTTTACTTTATTATTTCCATTGGTATTTGTTGTCCTGAAAGGTTCAAACCTTTACGGATCGTGGAGGCATTTTCTGTTTGTCTATCCCGGAATTATCCTGATTTCGGCACTTGGGTTTCACGCTTTTTTTGTCAGGTACAGGCACCGGATTGTTCAAATTTCCGGCATCGGATTGCTGCTGATTTTGTCGTTTCATCCGGTAAAATTTATGGTTGCCAATCATCCGTATTATTACCTGTATTACAACCAGTTGGTTGGCGGATTAAACGGCGCCTACGGAAATTATGAAACCGATTACTACTACCATTCGATGCGCGAAGGAGCCGAATGGCTTCAGGAATACCTGAAAAACAAGCAAAACAGCGAAGAAGTTATTGTAGGCGGAAATTTCCCGATACAATGGTATTTCAGGAATAACGGCAAAATAAAATTTGTGTATTTTCCTTACCAGAAACGGAGCGAATACGACTGGGATTATGCCATCGTTGCCAACAGTTACATTTCACCCTATCAGTTGAAAAATAAAATATGGCCACCTGCGAATACAATTCATACAATAACATCCGATGGAATTCCAATATGTGCAGTAATTGAGCGGGTTACAAAAGACGATTTACAGGGAATTCAGGAGCAAAAAAAAGGCGACAACATTAAATCTGCGTTGTTATTTGAAAATGCACTGTCGCATGACCCTCAAAATGAATGGATCTGTTATAAATTTGCAGTTTCGTTGGCTTTATCCGGAGAGGTTGACCGGGCAAAACAAGTGCTTCAGAAAAGTTTTGAAATTAATCCGGAATACGAACCGGCACTCGTTTTGGCGGGCGATCTGGAATTGAAAAAAAATGAAACAGAAAAAGCTTCCGTTTATTACCGAAAGGCAATTGAGGCAAACCGAAAGTATTTCAGCGTTTACCTGAAGTTGGCCGGAATTTATGCTGAAACCAATGTGGATGAGGCTCGTAAAGTATTGAAAGAATGCCTGAAGATAAATTCACGGTATAAACCTGCCAGGCAGGCATTGGCCGATACTTATGGAAAATCAACTTCCAAAGTGGAAGAAAAACGATAAAACAGAGAATTATAAAAAATAAATTAAAAATTGAAACGATGAAAAAATTTATCATGTTTGCCTTTTTAGGCTTGTTGTTTATGGGAGTTCCTGCTGTTGTATCTGCACAGGGCGAAGATTCACTTGAAGTAGAGATTGAAGAACCAACAGATACCATTTCTATCGACGACATGGATCCGGTTTATTATGAAGATGAAACTGAGGAAGAATCATCGAATGCCACGACTTTTGCTATCATTGGTGGTTTGGTGGTTGTTGTAGGTGGAGCTGCTTTCTATTTCACTCAGAAAAAGAAGAAATAAGTAAATAACGATTTACTGAAAATACAAAAAAGCTTCCTGGCACCGGGGAGCTTTTTTTTATGCCTGGATTTTTATATCAGGAATTGTTCTATTGCTGAAACAAGATGATTTGCTTAATTTAGCGACTTGCATAATTATAAATCAATACCTAATAAGCACAACATGAACAATCAATTTGCACTAAGCGCCCAACAACTTCTCGAGATTGCCGATGACCTCAGGCAAAAAATCGAAACCGGACTTCAGAACGATGGTACCGAAATAAAATGTTTGCCAACTTATATACATCCGAAGAAGGATGGAATAAAAGGTGATGCGGTCGTTTTCGATTTGGGTGGAACCAATTTTCGCGCTGCCGTTGTATCGGTTGGCGAAAAAACTGAAATTACCGGTTTGGCTGAAAAAGACATTACCGAAATGAAAATGGAAGGTTTTACCGAAGATGATCTTTATAATTCTCAGGCGCAGACCATCAATCAGTTAAATATCCCAAAGAATTGCCCAATTGGATATTGCTTTTCTTATCCGGCCAAATCGCTTACAAATGGCGATGCTGAACTGATAAACTGGACAAAAGGAGTAAAAATTGCGCGCATGGCAGGGAACCCAATCGGTGAGCCATTGGTTAAATACCTGAACGAAAAAACGAATGGCAGTTTCAATAAAATTGCAGTTGTGAACGATACCATTACCAGCTTGTTCGCGGGTTTAATGAATCCCGGCTACGATGCTTACATCGGGCTGATTGTGGGAACCGGAACCAATATGGCTGCTTTTTTCCCTTCCGATTATATTCCAAAAATCAAAGATTTGAAAGACTGGTCAGGCGAAACTCCGGTGAATCTTGAATCGGGCAATTTTGACCCGCCAAATCTCACCGCGTTTGATAAGGAAGTTGACAACAATTCTGACAACAAAGGATTTCAGCGGTTCGAAAAAGCGATCTCCGGCATGTACCTCGGTCGTGTTTTCCGTGCTGCATTCCCTGACGATGGATTGGATGTTAACCTCGATGCAGCAGGTTTGAGTAAAATGATGAATAATCCCGGAGACTATAAACTTGCTTATGTTGAAACTGCTTTCCAGATATACGAACGTTCTGCAAAACTGGTAGCTGCATCAATAGCCGGATTGGTAATGAACCTTAATTCAGCGAATCCATCGGTGAAGAAAATTCAGGTTTTGGCTGAAGGAAGTTTATTCTGGAGCAAGGTTAAAACCCACGATGCAAAATATGTTGACATCGTAAATGCCACGCTAAAAGAACTTTTGGCTGAAAGTGGTTTGGGCGATAAAGAAGTACAGATTTCACGAATCGACAATGCCAATTTGATTGGTGCTGCAATGTCGGTGCTTTCTTAAGGAAGTAGGAAGTCCGAAGATAACGTTTTTTGCTGAGCGGGTGACTCCAAGTCACCCGCTCAGTTTTTTTGCTGATATTTGATCGTAATTTTTGAAATGATAATCTCCAGAATAAATCAAATCTAAATATCTCCATGCCCAAAAAGAAAACACAAAAAGAAGTTATTGCTGAATTTCAAACTGAACATGGCGATTTTTACGATTATTCTTCAGTTGTTTACAAAAATAATTCAACTGAAATAATTGTTCTTTGTCCAGTGCATGGACCATTCCAATTAACACCAGGCCACCATAAGAAAGGCGTTGGCTGCCGTAAATGTTACGATCAAAAGCAAAAAATGACTAAAAATGAATTTGTGAGAAGATCTCAAATACATTTTGCAGATCGTTATGACTATTCACTTTTTGATGAAATTCCTAGTGTTGGAGGACAAGTCCAGATCCGCTGTACAGTGCATGATGAAATATTCAACCAAGAACCGAGAAATCATGTCCGGGGATATGTTGGATGTCCAAAATGCAAATCAGCAAAACTTTCCGGCATTCGCCATTTGAGAGGAACGTTGAAGTCACAAGAAGAGTTAACAGTTGAATTCATAGAAAGAGCCAGAAGTGTTCATGAGGATAGATTTGACTATAGCAAATTTGTTTATGCGACAGCTGATACATCAGGAATTATTATTTGTCCTAAACATGACGAATTTCCCCAATCGCCAAACAATCATCTTCGAGGCAGCATCTGCCCGGATTGTTCTTTCGATGAAAAGAAATCAGGTACTTTTAAAAAGAAATGTAAAGAACTGGGAGTCAATTACTGGAGGGCTCTCAAACGAAGAGACGCTGGACTTTCTGATGAAAGGATTTTCGATAAAGGATATATTCGAGATACAAGACTCACAACCCCTATTACTGTTTATGGCATCAGTTATCCAAATTTGATGGAAGCAATTCGGGCCCAAAATCCCGCACCGCCAGCAAGTTTCCGGACAATCGCTCGAAGAATTAAAGATGGGTTTTCTACAGAAGACTCATTTCAACGAATACCTAATCCGGGTTATAGAAACGGTAAAATCTATCTTATTACTCATATTGAATCTGGAAAAATGTACGTTGGTCTAACAGTTCAAACTCTTGAGAAAAGATGGAAAGACCATATAGAAGATTCAAGAAAACACTACATAAAATCAGAAGAATCTTTGCATGCCGCGATGCGTGAGTTTGGGCAAACTGCATTCGAAATTACAATAATTGATCGCGGAACAACAAAAACAGACCTTGAAACCAAAGAACGAAAATGGATAAAAAGCTTAGAGTCCTTGGTTCCTAAAGGATTTAATATTTCTACTGGGGGTACTTCTGGTGGTTCAAATCCAAGATCAATAAAAAGAAATGGTATTCCATTTTCAAGTGTAAATGAAGCTAATCATTATTTTGCAAAATTGAAGGGAATTAGTCTTCATGCCGCCAAATGGAGAGTACTTAAGAATAGAATCGATATCAAATCGCCAGCAAAACCGGGTGAAAGTTTGGTGAAAACTCCAGCTTATAAAACATGGAGCCGAATTAAGAATAGCGTTATCAACGCGAAATCAAAAGATTATATTGCCGGTGTTGAGTTGTATAATCCATGGAAACATTTTGATGAATTTCTGAAAGATAATGGTCAGCCGCCTGAACCGGGAATGGCATTTACTCGACTTGACAAATCTCTGGGATTCTTTCCTGGGAATTGCATGTGGTTATCGAAGAGCCAAGCCAGTAAAATAAATGCAGTCCACATGAAAGAAAAAGGAACTTTGACAGGACGACCAGGAAAGCTCACCGTCAACGGATCATCGAAAAGCTGAATGTGAGCAATACTGCAGAAGCGGTTCAATATGCAAGCAGGTTGGGATTGATATAGTTTTTTGGCAATACGCAACCCATCGCCGGCATTTTCCATCTCATCAAAAACGCTATTCAATGAAAGCTAAATTTCTACTATTTTCCATCTTTTCAGTGTTTCTAACCCTGATTTCGTGTCATGAAGATCAGGTTTCAGTCGCAAGTGATATTTGCCAAACTTGGGAGGCCAAAACATTCATTTCGGTGGAATCAGTTGCTTATCCAAAAAATGAAGACACGGCAATTTTACTTATCTTCAGGAAAGATGGGTCTTACAGCCTGAAACTGGATATCAACAGTTGTGGAGGAAATTTTACTTCCGGGAAAAACGGTAAGCTCGAAATGGAATCGCCCGCTTGTACCGAAGCTTGTTGCGATAGCAAATTTTCTGAAAAACTGGCAACCATGTTGTCGAATGTAACTACTTATGAAATAGACGGAAGTGTTCTGAGATTACATATTCCGCAGTGGGGCTATATCGAATGCGAAATTTTTAGTTCGTCTTTAATTAACCCAAATCCCTGAATTATTTCAGATTAGAAACTCAAAAAAAATCTCTTTCGAAATCACCAGAAATTCTGAATTGGGATAATCAAATAAGCTTCAATTTTTAAGTGCGCGGCTGGTTTTAATGCTTTAATTCACAGTATTCTATCTCTATTTCTTCTTCTTTTTTGTCATCATTTTTATTAGCCAAATATCCAATTTTATTCTTTGGCTTATTCTGTTTGTTTTTTAAACCTGCCTTGTTCGGTAAACGCAAAAGGCATGTATCTCAAACCTCCCCAACTTGAGGTCGCAAATTGCGTCCTCAAGATTTCCCATTCAACAGAACTCAATTCAAACATAAAATCACCTGGGAAACGAGCAATATTCCTTCTTACAGCTTCTTTTAATCGTTTAGTTTCGGTGTCATAAAGTACAGCCAGGTCGAAATCCAACATTACCCGCTGACCACGGATCTCGTATATTTTATTTTGAATTATTTGTAATTCCATCTGGATCTTTCCTATTTCATTCAGGTATCTGGCATCGCGAACAATAGTAAAATGCTATGTTAATATGATGATAATCTATTTACTGTCTATTTTTATCGATATGCTAAAATTTACTATTCATTTGTAACTGTGCTACTCACGGGGTGACTTCAAGTCACCTCGTGAGTCTATCCCGGAATATTTCTGTTAATGAGAAAATTCTATCCCGAACTCCATGGCAATTTTCCGGTTAATTAGTTTCCCATCGCGCATCCCACAATAGTCGCGGTATGATGAAAATTCCCATTCTTCGGGACGAACTACTAAGCCAGCCGAAACCGGATTGAAATGAATATAGTCAAAGCAAATCTGAGGATATTCCTTTTCAGGGTTGGAAACATTTATTAATGTGCCAGAAGAAGTATTATAAAATGATGGTGTAATCCCGTCAATTGGGGTGACACATTCGGCTTTTGTTTCTTCCCGAAAAAGTGCGCCTACACGCTGCTCCTGTTTGTTTACAGCCCTTGCGTATGACCGAAGCAGAATGTCGATATTGTCGTTGTAGAAGTCACCCGCTCACTATACCTACTCACTATTTGATTCCTTTCATTTTTTTGTGCCG
>DAITNH010000060.1:0-21350 GCA_036834745.1 Prolixibacteraceae bacterium | reverse complement strand
CATTTCTGGCAATATTTACCCTTGGGCGAATCGCTAAATTACCAGTCTCTCCCTGTAAGTTATCAGGAAGCCTTGATCTATATTTGGGTCATGTCCAATACCGACCCAACACAGGAAATTCCCTATCCGGTAAATCCTGCGATCAAACAGCGCTTTCAGGCTTTCCGGACAATATCCGGACGGTCATCGGATCCGGAACCCAGCCTGCGTGCTGAGTTCTCTGATTCCTATTGGTACTATCTAAATTTCAGGAAATAAACTTTGATATCATGCTATATGACATTTAATGAACTCAATATAAAAACAGAGATGTTGGCTCCCGGCTTCCGGCAACTGGCTTCACGATTCGGCCGGGCATCTTCCATTTACTTACTTCTGGCTTCCGGCTTGTGGCTTCTGACTTTTTCAGCCTGCAACGAACGGGTGGTGCCTTCAGAAATACGGAACGAAAAACCGGATATTTTTCCTGATTATACCGAAGTGACCATTCCGGAGAACATTGCTCCGCTGAATTTTAAGGTAAACGATGAATATTCAGCCATTGATGCCGTTATTGAAGGACGAAACAAGGAAGTGATCCACGTTCAGGATAAAAAATACATTTCCATTCCGATCGGCAAATGGGCGCAAATGCTCAGCAGTTCCAAAGGTGACAGCCTCCGGATAACGGTTTCGATTGAGCAGCAAGACAAATGGATCCAGTTTGCCCCCTTTTCAGTACATGTGAGCAAAACTGCCATCGACTACGGTTTGGCTTACCGCCTGATTGCTCCCGGCTACGAAGTTTACAGCAAAATGGGCATTTATCAGCGAAACCTTTCAAATTTCGACCAGTCGCCGATTGTAGAGAACACGCTCATTCCGGGAAGTTGTGTCAACTGTCATTCATTTCGGCAGTCCGATCCAAAGGAAATGAGCCTGCACATCAGGGGCAAACTAGGTGGAACGGTTTTAATGACAGGCGGAAAGATAAGCCTGCTGAATACCAAAACTGAAAAAACAATTTCAAACTTTGTTTATCCCTACTGGCATCCTTCGGGAAACTACATCGCCTATTCGGTCAACAATACCCATCAGGGATTTCATGCAACCAAAGAAAAAAGGGTTGAAGTGGTGGACGGGGCTTCCGATGTTGTTGTTTATGATATTAAAAACAACCGGGCCATCAGCAATGAGCTTTTGATGCAGGACAATATGTTCGAAACATTCCCGTCTTTTTCACCTGACGGAAAAACGCTTTACTTTTGCAGTTCCGCTTCCCGGAAAATGCCTGAGGAATACAACCAGGTCAGATACAATCTTTGCAGCATTTCTTTTAATCCTGAAGATGGGACTTTTGGCGACCGGATCGATACCCTTTTTCATGCAACTGCACTGAATAAAAGTGTCACTTTTCCGCGTCCTTCGCCTGATGGCCGGTTCATCCTGTTTACCCTGATCGATTACGGGAATTTCTCCATCTGGCACAAGGAAGCCGATTTGTATTTATTTGATGTTCAAACCGGAAACAGCCGTCCGATGGTTGAAGTAAACAGCCAGGACACCGAAAGTTATCATTCATGGGCAACCAATTCGCGCTGGTTTGTCTTTAGTAGCCGCCGCATCGACGGCCTTTATACCAGCCCTTTCATGGCTTACATCGGCGAAAACGGAATCGCCCGCAAACCCTTTCTGCTGCCGCAGGAAAATCCGGATTTTTACCTGAACATGATGCAATCGTTCAATATTCCTGAATTTATAACCGGGAAAGTGGAGATCGATCCGAACGACATCGAAAAAATCGTTTTGGAAAACAAAGGCAAACAGGTAGAAAACCTGAAATTGCAATAAGTCAACTTCAAAAAGACACAATGATTAAACCTCAATACCGAACTTTTATACCCGATTGTGCGGGAAGCTTTGACGCACAGTGGACGTGCTGTTTTGCAAATTTCCAACAATTTTCAGCCGGACAATCCATCCAAAAAGCATTTATTGTACGCGTGTTTATTGCTGCTGAAAACGCATTTGAATTTCGTCAGCGTTCAACTCAAATTAAACAATCATTTTCCGAAACCGGAATTCCCGTAAGCATTTTATCTGAATCGCCTGAAAATCCCAACCGGGTGATGATTGAAGCCGGTTTTGCCGACTCGGCCAGCGTGCAGGTGGAATATGGTCAGGTTGGATTCGTTCACTACTGCAAGCTCTCCGCTTCAGGCCAATCTGAATTTTGGTTTGCCGGAATTGAAGGCAGTACCATTGAAAGTACAATTTCTGAATCCGCAGAAAGCGCTTTCAGGCAACTGCTGACTGCCTTCCACCAATTGGGACTAAGTTTTGATCAGATCGTCAGGCAATGGAATTATGTGGAACAAATCTTCGGGTTTGAAGAAACAGAACTTCAGTTGCGGCAAAACTACCAGCTCTTTAACGAAGTTCGCGGCGATTATTATTACAGGTATCTTACTGCGCCTGATTTTCCGGCAGCAACCGGAATCGGTGTTGCACATCATGGGGTAAACATCGAATGTTTGGCGGTTACCGGCGATGAGAACCTAAAAATTATCTCCCTCAGCAATCCTGAACAACTGGATTCCTATGAATACGGACAAACCGTTTTAAAGGGTGAACCGCAGAAACACCAGACCAACAATCAGCCTCCGCAGTTTGAGCGGGCAAAACTGATGATCAGCGAAAATCAGTCACGGGTTTTTATCTCCGGAACAGCTTCCATTGCCGGACAGGAAACCATTGGCTTGAATGATGTTGAAAAACAAACCCGAATTACGATTGATCATATTGAGTTACTCACCGATCGAAAGAACCTGAAATTGCATTACCCGAAACTCACCATCGTTCCCGATCAATATGCCTATGTGCGCGTTTATGTGAAAAATGAAGCTGACATTCCGGTTGTCAAAGCAATTTGCCGGAATCATTTTGGAGAAGTACCCCTGAGTTTTGTTCGGGCCGACATTTGCCGCGAGGATCTGTTGGTTGAAATTGAAGCTGAAAAGATTGGGTACAACGAATGTGTTTGAAAAACTATTTATCTTGTCAGATTGTTTGAAAATATAAAAATGGAAACAATGGAAAACTCAAACTTCTCGCGCCGTAAATTTATCAAAGGAACAGGGTTATTGGTAGCTGGTACAGGATTGTTGCCATCGTGCAATATATTCCGGATGTCCGGATCAAGTTCGGCATACGATGCCAAAGGTTTGCCAACAGCAATGCTCGGCAAAACGGGAGTTCGCATTCCACGCATTGCCATCGGTCTTGGAAGCCGCTTTTGTACCATCGAAAGTGCTGAAGAAGCATTCCATCTTCTGAATTACGCATTGGACAATGGACTTTATTACTGGGACACCGCTTGGGCATACGACAACAAAAAGCTGGGTTTTACCAGCGAAGAACGCCTGGGAGAAGTGCTAAAAAGCCGTCGCAATGAAATCTTCATTTCAACGAAAGTCACCAGTCGCGACCCTGACGAAGCTATGCGGCAGATTGAGGCCAGCCTGAAACGTTTGCAAACCGACCACGTGGATATGCTTAAAATCCATGATATTCAGTCGCCCGATATGGCTAAACTCAGTGAAAAGGGCAGCCTGATTGATGTTATCAGCAAATTAAAAGAACAGGGAGTGACCCGATTTATCGGTTATTCCGGTCACACCGAAGCCGAAGCAATGAAATTTATGGCCGAAAAAGGCATTTTCGACAGTATGCTAATGGCTATGAACCATTACAACAAAGCTACCAATCCGCAAGAAAGACAGGAACAGGCAATACCCGCAGCAAAAGCCAACGGCATGGGAGTAATGCTGATGAAAGTAATCCGTCCTCGAGAAACCATCAAAGAACTTGACCCCAAAGATTTGGTTCGGTATGCCTTGTCGCTGAAAGGCCCCGATGGCATTGTGCTTGGAATGGACAGCCTGGAGGTGGTCAAATCGAATCTTGAAATACTTCGTAATTTCAAGCCAATGGAAGAAGCCAAAATGAAGGAAATGGCCATGCAACTCACTCCATTTTACAACCACGAAAACCTTCCCTGGATGAAATCCGGTTATTGCGATGGGAACTGGGCGTAATTCATTCACTTCATCCACGCTTCAAGTAAAGTGGGCAACAATAAAAACGAAAGAAAATAACAAAATAAAATTACCTTTATTTGTTCTTTCAATTTATTGAACCCTAAAATGCAGTATAAAGAGGATAAAGAATATGTTGAATGCTTAAAAAGGGATGATTTTTTCGCCTTTGATGCTTTGTTTCATAAATATTCCGAAAGTCTTTATGCTTTTGCTTTGAGCATTGCGCGCGAAACTTTTGGAGCAGAAGAAATCACACAGCTTGTTTTCCTGAAAGTCTGGGAAAAAAGGGCTCAGATCAACGAACATCTCTCCTTTAAATCTTTTTTATTTTCTGTAGCTTACAACGAAACTATTTCATGGATTCGAAAGGAAAAATCGCAAAAAAGGCGAATTGTTGAATTTCTAAATACGACTTCTTTTTCAAGTAATGAAACTGAATATTCAATTGAATTTCGAAATATTGAAGTATTGGCCAATCAATTGATCTCAGAATTGCCGGAAAAACGCAAAGAAATTTTCATACTCAGCCGCGAACAGGGATTTTCGAACAAAGAAATTGCCGAAAAGTTAGGAATTTCGGTCAAAACCGTTGAAAATCAAATGACCTCTGCACTTAAATACCTCCGCATAAAACTTGAAAAACACCAGATTACTGGCATATTATTTTATTTCATCATGTTTCGGTTATAAGCAAAACTACTACCTCCTGAATTAATTCAAATTATCTAATAATCACATTATAAATTAATTAGAAAATAAATAAATATTTTCGTAAATTTACGTAGGGGTTAATTGTATTTGAATTCGTAGTATAGTAAAAAGCAAGAAATAGCTCTTTATGAATTACACGGAACTAAAAAAATATCTTGAAGGAAAAACCAGTGACACAGAATCAGAAATGATTGGTAATTGGTTGAAAAATCACGAGAACGATGTTGAATCCCGGAAGATTCTTGGTGAAATATGGACAAATTCAAGTATTCATTTAACTGGAACAAAACCCGATTTTGATAAATTACTTCATCAGGTACATCACCGGATTAAAAGCGAAAATAATCATTTGCAGGTACAAAAAACAAATCCACGCCCCGGAGTTTCCCGCGTTTACATCGCTTTTTCAAGATTTGCGGCCATACTAATTCTACCAATACTGTTGCTTTCACTTTATCTTTATTACAATCCCAGACAAATTGTAAATGAACTGGCTACCGCTTCGGTGCGCGAAATCTACACAAAACCCGGAACACGCACCAAAATTGAACTGCCGGACGGAACGCTGGTTTGGTTAAATGATGGGACCACCATTCGTTATCCTGAAAAGTTTACCGGGATAAACCGGGAAGTTTATATTGATGGAGAAGCTTATTTTGAAGTAAAATCTAATTTGCAAAACCCTTTTATAGTTAACAACCCGATGATGACTACCGTTGTAACCGGTACTCATTTTAACCTGAATGCTTATGTGGCCGACAAGTACTTCGAAGCAACACTACTTCAGGGAAAAGTTAACCTGAAAAGAAATCATCAAACTATTGAATTAGAACCCGGAGAACAGGTTCAGTTCGATACGCAATACGAAAAGATAGTTCAAAAAAATATTGCAACTAAAAATGCCACTGCATGGATAGACGGAAAATTGATTTTTACAGACGAGAAATTGGGAATAGCAATAAAAAAACTCGGGCGTTGGTACAATGTTGAAATAATTTTAACCGATCCGGCACTTAACGACTACCTGTTAACAGGAACTTTTAGGGATGAAAAGTTAGATCAAACACTGAGGATGATCTCATTGGCCCTACCTGTAAAATTTGAATTTAAAAAGGAAAATAACCCATCAAAAATACAACGTACAATATTTATGAAGACGAAATAAAAAAAGGCCACCAGGAATTTCGCAGGTTCACTGGCAGCCCATATTTAATATTAATACTTAACGCTTTAAAACTATGGAAAAAAAGTTGAAAATGATCATTCCCTGGAGATTTTCCCCAGGAATGAAAAAAACCTTGTTGTACATGAAACTAACTACTGTAATTCTGTTGACGGTAGTCCTGCAAAGTATAGCAGGAACTTCCTATTCGCAAAACACGACCTTGTCGATTAGTTTGAAAAATGCGTCTGTTCAAACAGTAATGCAACAAATTGAAGACCAGTCGGATTTCTATTTTCTGTACAGCAGAACGGTCATTGATGTTGACCGAACTGTTGATGTACAGGTAAAAAATGCCAAAATCACAGATGTTCTGAGTGTTTTGTTCAAAGACGCCGATGTAGTTTATAAAGTTGACGGACGGCAAATCGTATTGTCAAAAAAGCAGGATTTTTCAGTTTCAGAAAATCAGCAGCAAAAATCTGTTTCCGGTAAAGTCACCGACAGTTCCGGAGAACCCTTGCCGGGTGTTGCCATAGTGGTAAAAGGCACTTCTAACGGGACTATTTCCGATACCAACGGAAATTATTCAATTCCAAATGTTCCTGATAATGCAACTATACAGTTCTCTTTTGTAGGGATGCAGATGCAGGAAATTGTTGTTGGAAGTAAAACAACAATTGATGTTACTCTTACTGAGGAAACCATTGGAATTGAAGAAGTAGTGGCAATTGGGTATGGTACCCAACGGAGAGAAGCTGTGACGGGTTCTGTTGCATCAATATCCGGAGAATCCTTACGCGACATTCCATCGTCTAATTTCTCACAAGCCTTACAAGGACGATTGCCTGGTGTGGAGTTCGCGCAAACCTCAACCCGCCCGGGTGCGTCAATGCAAATCCGTATTCGCGGTACGCGTTCGCTGACTGCCAGCAATGACCCACTTGTTGTACTCGACGGTATCCCCTTTAGCGGGTCTATCAGCGAAATTAACAACAATGACATCAAGAGTATGGATATCCTGAAGGATGCTTCGGCAACTGCCATTTACGGTTCACGTGGCGCCAACGGTGTCATTATTATTACTACCAACAAAGGGCAAAAAGGACAAAAGGCAAAAATAACATACAATGGACGGCAGAGTGAGAACCAAATTTTTTCCAAATACCCTATGATGGACGGGCCGGAATTTGTTGCTCTGCGAGCAGCAAGAGGCCAATTCACAAACGGGCCGGATGAATCTGACGATGTAAATACCGACTGGCAGGACATGTTTTTCAGAAACGGTTATCAGGCCAGCCACGACATTGGTCTTTCCGGTGGCACTGCCACTGGCAGCTACAGCTTCAGCGTTGGCTACCTCCAGGATCAGGGCGTAATACCAACTAACAAATTCAGCCGCTATACTTTGCGCAGTTCAGTTGATCAGGAAGTAGGTAAATTATTCCGCTTCGGCTTCAATTCAAACAATAACTATAACTTCACTGAAGGTAACCAGATAGGATTGTACGGGATTTTAAGCATGTCGCCTATTGCCGACCCGTATAAAGAAGACGGTACGTTAAAAAGATCCATAAGAATGCCGTTAGATGACCAGTTTACCATTACGAGAGATGTTGTTGAAGGATTAGAGGATGAATGGTTAAGCCATAACAGGGGATATGCAACATACAACTCAATATATGGCGAAGCAAAAATCCCGGGGATTGAAGGCTTGAAGTATCGTGCCACGATCGGTCTGGATTTTATGCAGTCGAACAACGGAAGCTATACCGCAGAGGGCATAAACAGTAACAATCCAACTACGGAATCAACTGCTTCTATCAGCAATTCGCACAGATATCACTGGAACATTCAAAACCTCATTAGCTATGATCGTATTTTTGCCGATAAACATCGGGTGAATGCAGTTGCACTTTACGAAGCCGACCAAAGCACTTTCTTTGACTCGGGCACAAATGCAAAGGGTATTCCTTCAAAGGATTTCCAATATTACAGCCTTGGGCAGTCTCTTGGTGAAATTACTGCCAACAATGGAAGCTATAATAAAACCGGCTTAATTTCGTATATGGGACGCGTGATGTACGAATACAGTGACAAGTATATGCTTACCGCTACGGTCCGCACGGATGCCTCCTCAAGACTGGCAGAAGGCTATAAATGGCATACCTATCCTGCTGTATCAGCCGGATGGAATATGAAGAATGAGTCTTTTATGCAGGGTGTCACTTTGATTGACAGGTTGAAAATTCGCGCAGGTTACGGGCAAACTTCCAACCAGGCTGTTGGCGCTTATAAAACCCTTGGTCTTTTAAGTTCCAGAAATTATAACTTTGGTGATGCTACATACGCCACCGGGTACTATGTAACCGAACTGCCCAACCCAGCATTAGGATGGGAATACTCTGAAACATTTAACTATGGTTTGGACTTCGCTTTGCTGAAAAACCGACTTTCAGGTACTATTGAATATTATATTACAAATACCAAAGATCTCTTGTTAAACCTTGGTTTACCCCGAACATCCGGAGTAAGCAGCTACACAGCTAATATCGGGGAAACTCAAAACAAAGGGTTGGAATTTTCACTCAACGGTGTTATTCTTGACGATGTAAACGGATGGACATGGGACGCCGGCATTAACCTGTATTCAAACAAAAACGAGCTGGTTGCCCTTGCATCGGGACAGACAAGAGACGAAGGAAACGCCTGGTTCGTTGGATATAGCATAAATTCGATTTATGACTACGAAAGAGTAGGCTTATGGCAACAAGACGATCCTTATCTGAGTATTCTGGAACCAGGTGGTAATGTAGGAATGATCAAGGTAAAATACACTGGTGAATTTAATGACGATGGTACACCGAAAAGGCAAATCGGACCCGATGACAGGCAAATTATGGAGGTCGATCCTGATTTTCAGGGAGGGTTCAACACCCGCGTGGCTTATAAAGGATTTGATCTGAGCCTTATCGGGAGCTTCCAAAGCGGCGGTATCCTTGTCAGCACCCTTAACGGTCCAAGCAGCTACCTCAATTTGATGACCGGACGCAGGGGCCAGATTAAGGTGGACTACTGGACACCTGAGAACACCGGAGCCAAATATCCAGCTCCGAAAGGTGTATTAAGCGGCGATAATCCGAAGTATCTCAGTACGATGGCGTACTTCAATGGTTCATACCTGAAGGTACGCAATATCTCACTTGGATATAATTTTAACCAATCATTGCTTAAAAACTCGGGCGTTAATATGCGTATGTATGTCACGGTACAGAACCCGATTGTGATGTTCTCAGACTTCAACAAGGAAATGGGAATGGATCCTGAAACCAACTCGCGCGGCGACCAGAATGTTGCAACAGGCGGCTACAATAATCGTATATTGACTGTAGGTTTCAACTCGCCTTCAACCCGGAACTACGTAATTGGAGTTAATTTGACATTTTAAAAAAGGAAAACTATGAAACACATAAATATAAAAAACACAATAGGAACAGCCCTGTTGACAGTGTTCCTGGTAGGATGTTCTGATATCTTGGAGGAACAGCCACGCAGTATTTTAGAACCCGGTTTTTTCAAATCAGAACAGGGTGTGAATGGCGGTCTGACAGCGCTGTATGCACACCTGCGCTACATATACGGGAATGCCTACTATTACAACTCGGGTGTAACCGGTACCGACGAAGCGACATACGCCCAGAGTGCGGATGGGAACTTTAAGGTGATGGATGTTAGCGGACAGGGAAATATTACCTCCACTGCCAATGGGGGTACCGGGACTTTATGGGACAATGCATTTCCCGCTATCAACACGGCCAGTGGCATTATTGAAAATGCTACTGAGGTTGGCCTCAATGAATCCCTGATTGCAGAAGCCCGGTTTTTCCGTGCATTCGACTACTTTCAATTAGTACAGGTTTATGGCGGTGTACCATTGGATATGGGTGCCGGAGAATTGAAGTTCAACACGTCTCCGGTTAGAACATCTGTGCGCAACACCGTACCCGAGGTTTACACTAAAGCCATATTCCCCGACCTGCTGAAAGCGGTTAACGATTTACCGGAAGCAAGCCGATTAAAGGGTACTGTAACCAAAAATGTGGCACGCCTGTTTTTGGCTAAAGCCTATTTGACTTACGCATGGTGGCTGCAAAATCCAAATAGCATTCCTACTTATCCGGCGGCTGACCGTACCGACCCTGATGGGCATGATGCCGTGTGGTATTTCCAGCAGGCTTATGACGTTGCTGCTACTGCCATTGACAATCCGGGTTCTTACGGTTTAATGCCAACATTTTATGAATTGCATGTTGGTGGAAACGAGCGCAACAAGGAAATGATGTTATACGCCGATCATACGCAAACAAGCGAAAAATATAACGGATCAAGCCTGACGTACGGCGGAGGCGGAGGTGCGGATAATTTTGCAGCATGGATGATGACGTGGAACTATACAGAAATCAGAAGTGCCAAAAATCCTGACGGGACCGGTTCATCAAGTTCTGTTCTGCGCGAAGCAGCTCAGAATCTGGGTCGTCCATGGACACGTATGTGCCCTACCATTGACGCTTATAAAAACACTTTTGCCAATAAAACAGAGGATTCCAGGTTCGATGCTTCTTTTGTAACCGTTTACCGTGGCAACTGGCCTGTAGGTGGTGACAAAACCGAATTTTATTATGGTGCTAACTGGTTGAAGGTTTACCCGGGTAATCCACTACTGACTTTTCTGCCTGAGGAACCAGAGACACCTATTACTTACCCTACTGGCGCAGGTCCGAGTAATGTTGGCGGAGGTACTTTACCCGGAAGATCTGATTATGTAATTGCACCAAGCGGTATAAGCCGTATAGTTTATCCCGGAACATGGAAGATGAGCACCTACAGAACCGACAATGCCGGTGGATTGGGACAACCTAATGCTGCAATTACACGTCCGTTTAATATTGCCAAATTCTCTGAATTCTACTTCATTGCGGCCGAAGCAGCAGTTAAGGGTGCAACCGTGAAAACGGGAAAAAGTGCAAGAGAATTAATCAATGTTATCCGGGCCAGAGCTGGCAAGTGGAAATTCGACAGGTTTAACAATGTTGCGAAAAGTGTTGATAATAGCGCTGCTATGATTGCTGCCACTCCTGCAACTATAGATATCAACTATATTTTGGCAGAAAGTTCGCGTGAATATTACGGCGAAGGTTTTCGCTGGTTCGATTTGGTCCGCACCCAAAAATGGGCCGAAATCGCCGGTACTTACAAAATAGCTTCAAGTACCAAAGGAGATCATAATGCGGTAACCGTTACGCGCAACATCCAACCATACCTCTATCTGCGCCCCATCCCACAAGGCCAGCTCGATGGTATGCAAATGACTGTTGAAGAAAAAAAGGCTTATCAAAATCCCGGATACGAATAATCAGCACATTATTAGTCTGAAAAATATCTTATTATAAAAGAGGCTGTCTCAAAAGAGTTCAGCCTCTTTTTACTAATGATTGATATTCTATAATTCACTTCCCGTTTATGACCATTATTTACTAAATTGTTCCCGTCCTTTTTCCGACTAAAACCAAATTAAAACCTGACTGCAATGATACTTCAGACTCAAAAATTTCTCTCGCTGTGTTTTCTATCATTTGTTTTCACATTCGTCAGCCTGGCGCAAAAACAACAAGTATCACCCAGCATTATTGCTTTTTCAAAAGAAAAACAAGCCATGTCAATCGTGACTGGTGGAAATGCTGTTCCAATTGTAATTGATGCTGATGAATTCCCCGGAGTTATCCGGATTGCCAAACTTTTTCAGGAAGACATTTTTCAGGTTACTTCTGTAAAACCTGAATTGGTGGTTGGCGAATTGTCAAAATCTGAAACGGTTATCATTGTCGGAACCATTGGCAAAAGCAAGCTGATCGACCAACTGGTTGCCTCCGGAAAGCTCAATATCTCAGATTTGGAAGGAAAGTGGGAAACTTCACTTATTCAGGTAATAAAAAAGCCTTTCCCCGGAATTAAAAAAGCACTGGTTATTGCCGGAAGCGACAAGCGGGGAACCATCTTCGGACTGTTCGATTTGTCGCGCCAGATGGGCGTTTCGCCCTGGCATTTCTGGAGCGATGTTCCTGCGAAGAAGCATTCAGAATTATATGTCCGGGGAGGTCGTTACATTTCAGGAGAACCGAAAGTGAAATACCGTGGTATTTTTCTGAACGACGAAGAACCTGCCCTCGGACGCTGGGCTGTAAAAAATTACGGTGGGTTCAATCACGAGTTTTACGAAAAGGTATTTGAGCTGATTCTTCGACTAAAAGGAAATTACCTGTGGCCGGCCATGTGGTGGGCCAGTTTCAATACCGATGATCCAATCAATCCTGAATTGGCCGAAGAAATGGGCATTGTGATGAGCACCACCCACCACGAACCCATGATGCGCGCCCATGCCGAGTGGAAAATAAAAAAAGGAGCAGCATGGAATTACGAAACCAACAAAGATTCTCTTCAGAAATTCTGGAAACAAGGAATTGAGCGGATGAAAAACCATGAAAGTATTGTGTCAATGGGAATGCGTGGCGACGGCGACATGGCCATGACTGCTGAAACAAACATCGCTTTGCTCGAACGAATTGTGGCCGATCAGCGAAAAATCATTGAAAATGTGACCGGTAAGCCGGCATCGGAAACCCCGCAATTGTGGGCGCTTTACAAGGAAGTTCAGGATTATTACGACAAGGGGATGCGCGTTCCCGACGATGTGACTTTGCTGCTTTGCGACGATAACTGGGGAAACATCCGCAAATTGCCTCGCCCGGACGATAAACCGCGCACCGGAGGATACGGCATTTATTACCATTTCGATTATGTAGGCGGACCGCGCAATTACAAATGGCTGAATACAAGTCCGCTGCCGGCTGTTTGGGAGCAGATGCACAATGCTTACGAGCATGGAGTCAATCGTATTTGGCTCGTGAATGTGGGCGACCTGAAACCGATGGAATTACCCATTTCGTTTTTCCTTGATTACGCATGGAATCCTGATGAGTGGCCCAAAGAACGACTTCCGGAATACACCAAAAACTGGGCTGCCGAACAATTTGGCAGCGAACATGCACCGGAAATTGCCCGGATGCTCGATTTATACACGAAATACAATGGTCGCAGGAAACCCGAACTGCTTTCTCCCGAAACCTACAGTCTGACCAATTTTCAGGAATTCGAGCGCATTGTTGAGGATTACAACAAGTTGGCAGAAGAAGCGACATTGCTCAACGAAAAAATACCTGTTCAGGCAAAAGATGCTTATTACCAATTGGTTTTGCACGCAGTAACGGCTTGCGCCAATCTGAATGAATTGTATCTGGCCGTGGCAAAAAACCGTCAGGCTGTTGCACAGGGGCGCGCTACCGCCAACGAATGGGCCGAAAAAGCGCGACGACTTTATCAGAAAGACGCCGACATCACGAATTACTATCATACCAAACTGGCAAACGGGAAATGGGACCACATGATGGCGCAAACTCATATTGGATATACATACTGGCAGCAACCTGAGAAAAATAAGATGCCCGAAGTGAAAGAAATAAGTTTGCCGGAGAATGCCGAAATGGGCGTTTCCATTGAAGGTTCAGGCGAATTTATTACTGATGGAACATTTCCGGTGACCTTGCCGGAATTGGATGTCATTTCAAAACGACCTGTTTATATCGACCTGTTTAACCGCGGCAAACAACCTTTCGACTTTCAGATTTCAACTGAGCAACCTTGGTTTAAAACAGAACCGGCTTCAGGAAAAATCGAAAAAGAACAGCGGATTTGGTTATCGGCTGATTGGAGCAAAGTACCGGCTGGCAAACATGAAGTAGTTGTGACAATAAAGCAATCTGGAGGCAAGGAGGTTTTGGTGAAAGTGCCGGTTTTCAATCCTGAATTAAAATCGTTCACAGGATTTGTCGAAAGCAACGGGTTTGTCTCCATCGAGGCCGAACATTTTTCACGGAATATTACTGCAAACAATGTCAAATGGGAAGTTATCCCTGGCTTGGGCCGGACTTTATCAGGCATGAAACCCCTTCCGGTAACTGCAAAACCACAGGTTCCGGGCAAAGGAAGTGCATGTCTGGAATACGATGTGTATTTATTCCAGGCCGGAAAGGTGGACGTAAATCTGTATCTGTCTCCAACTTTAAACTATTTCAACGATGGCGGAACCGAAGTGGCCGTTTCGTTTGACGACGAAGCTCCGGTTATCCTCAACATGAATAAGAACAATCAGGAAAGAATATGGGAAGGCCGGGTGAGCAACAACATCAATCAGGTAGTTTCAGAACATCAGCTCAGTAAACCGGGCAAGCACACGTTGAAGGTTTGGATGGTCGATCCGGGCGTGGTGCTTCAAAAAATAGTGGTTCGAACAGGAAAGGAAAAATCAAGTTATTTGGGCGAACCCGAAAGTACAATCCTGAAAAGTTCTGCAAAAGAATAGATATTCATATATTTTGGACAACTTCTTTCAGAATATTTGGATGAAATCATCCAGATATTCTGAAAGAAATTCTGTTCAGCTGAATCTTCGGAACGATGAAATGTGTTACTTCCCGGACGAGGCTTTCTATCATGATTAATCCGGAACGAATTGAAAGAACTGTTTACATTTCTTTGTTGAAGAGCATTGATGGTTTACTTCCTCAGGATCATCTTTTGTGTCGTTGAAAAATTTCCAACTTTTAATTGGTAAAAGTACATTCCACCAGGTAAAAAACTTCCGTCAAATTCAGAATGATATGTTCCTGAAGGTAATTCCTCCTTTACCAATGTGGCAACTTTTTTCCCTGTTTGATCAAAAACTTCCAGAGAAACTGATGCATTGGAAGGATTTTGAAATTGAATAGTGGTAATGCCTGAAAACGGATTGGGATAATTTATTGCCTCAAATTCGTTTTTTAGTTTGTTTGCAACTGATGTTGGATAAAGTTTTTTGGTACCTGCCTCAACCATGATAAACTGAACCGACCGACCGGGAACATTCAACGTTATGGCATCATTTATTGGATAGGCGCTTGCCGGAATTGTTTCAAGGGTTTCGCGAGGTCCCCATTGTGTTCCTGTTGCACTTATACCATTTACCGATACGAACAACGAAAAATCACCATTATCGGTTCCGCCGGTCAATGAGTAATTGTAGTATTGATTTCCAACGCCAATATTCTTTGGATCTATCTTTACTACCTGTGCTGTTTTTCCTTTGTTTACAATCACAACCCCGGTTTCGCCTGATGCAAATTTGGAGGCATAGGCCAAAATCGCTGAGTTAGTGGAGGTAGCAGGAATTACATGATCGCCGGTAAATTTCTGCTGATAATAGGCATAATAGAAATCGGGGCGTGCCTGCCACATTAGGCTGCTATTATCCCCCTGATAAAACATGGCATCGGCACCCGTGGCAAGCAACCACCTTGCGCCTAAGCCAAAGTTATTCTTTATTAGTTCATTAAACAGAATAGTCGCCTGCATTCCATTGATATATGAAATAGTGCTGGATGCGTTTACAGGATTGGTTTGAGTATTCATATTGTACTCAGTCAATGCCACCGGTTTTGGGAAAGCTTTTTTGTTGATAACATCTTGCTGAATAAAGCTGATGTTTTTCTTTGGTTCGGTGGTTGCAACCGCCAATAAGTTATCCACTGTGGCAGCAGTTCCAAAATAGTTGTGCATGACATAGAAATCCACCCCATCGCCAATTTCTTTGAAAAAGCCTGCATTCCAGGTTTTATCTACAGTGTTCCAACTTGTAGTGCCGTCAAAATGAAGGACCTGGCCTCCAATATAAATCTTCGCCCCAATTTTGGCGGCAGCAGCCCGCATCGAATCGGCAATCATTTTACACTGCTGGCCATATAATTGACCTGTTATTATTTTGGGTTGGCCATCTTTGTTCTTTGTCAAATCAATCATCCAACCAGCCTCCCAGGGACCGGCATTTTCGTTTCCAATCTCCCAGAATTTTGTTCGCCCTTTATCATAACGCACCCAATCAGCGGCATAATGGGCTGCCTGCTCAGCCGGTTTGGCGCTTAAGCCATATCGTGCATAGGCATAATTGATCGTGATCAGCCCTTGCGAACCTGTTTGCTGGCGCAGTTTGTAATAGTTTTCAGTGGTGGTGGGCCAATCATTCTTTCCTGAAATGGCATAGAACAATTCCTTTTTGCCTGTAGTGCCATTGTAAACAGAGTCGGGAACATCGTTCGGTTTTCCATTCCAGAAAAAAATATCTGACCAACTTCCCCCAGGAAACCGTATTAAGGAAGGATTTAAAGTCTGGACATTTTTAACAAATGTGGCATTACCTGTATTATTCCCCATCCAAACAGCCAAGGCGTTTCCAAAAACGTATTTGGATATTTTGCCCAATGTATCAGCCGCTAAAGTTACGGTTACAGTTGGCACATTGGTAGTTTTGTTTGCAACTATAGAAATTGGGATACTGGCTTTTTTTGGTGTAAAATCCTCTAAAAAGCAATTGGTATTTTGTGCGAAAAGTGAGAAGGAAGAAACACACATTATAGCCAAGTATAATGCAGTAGTCTTAGTTTTTATTTTTTTCATTTGCCTGTTGAATTTTTTATATTGGTTAATCATCGCGTCTTTCAACTGATTGCGTGCAAAAGTAACTGAAGTCGATGATTTGCCTTTTACAAAAAGCGACAATCTGTTTACAGAATTGGTAAAGCTTGAAAAAATGCTAACACAAATAGGTATGATTTGTTACAAAAAGTATTATACCTTGTGTTTGTCACGGTACTCGGTGGGACTGATCTGCAATTCTGATTTAAAAACCCGGTTAAAATGACTTTGGTTGTTAAACCCAACTTTAAAGGCGATTTCTCCTATATTAAGTTCTTTATTAAGCAGTAATCGTTTTGATTCATTTATTCGCAAACGATTGATATAAGTTTTAAAATTACATCCATACTGATTTTGTATCTCATTCGTTATTCTGCGCTGGCTAACACCAGTTTCGCCGGAAACAAGGTCCAGAGTAAGTTCACTGTTTTGAAAATTGTTGTTGATAAATTCAATAAAATCGGATTTCGGGCTTTCAATCGTTGTATTTTCAATGGCTTTATAGGTGATCGTTATCGTATGTTTTTTATCCCTCATTTTCTCCATAATATTTATTGCGATGAAAACAAAAAGAATAAATAAAAATTCCAGAGCTAATATTAAAATAATGAGCAGGTTATTGTTGCTAGAGAATACCAGTGAGTAAATTTCAAAGGATTGTGTTTTCCCGGTATTGGGGGTAAATGCGCTACTGACATTTATCGCTTTCAAATTTTTTAATTCTGGCCATATGGTTGATGCTTCTTCAATCCGGTTAACTTCTCTCCACCAGTCGGGCACCTTAAATTTATCAAGGCTAATTTTGTATGTATTAATTCCCGGTGAAATTTTAAAAATATGGTAAAATAAAATCTCCTGATTCTTCTTATCACTTTTTTTTAAGGGATTTTCCGTAATTAAAGCTATTGCAATACCATTGATTTCATTTCCATTGAGTCTGACTGTTAGCTGGTTATAATGTTCAAGGTTAATTGTTTTACTTTCTTTTGGACCAACATTTAATCCAACATACGGATTACTTATTTTATTGCTAATTTGAAATTCGAGTTTAATGATGCTATCGGTAATAACCTTCTTGAGGATTCTTGAATTGCCACCGGCAGTACTATCAGAGTATGTCCGATATTCAAAAATTTGGTTGTTGGGAAAAACGGGAAAATCTTTGATACTTGAAAAATAAGCCAGAATGATTATTCCTAAAACAAATACAGGTACTGTACTCCAAAAGAACAATTTTGATTTGAGTACTTTTATCGCTAATCTATTTTGAAGAAGTTGCATTTACAGCCTAATTTTATGTATTCGTTCTCCTTTCAAGTATCCTTACAAACGAAACTGATTACCCTTCCCGATATTGAGTGGGCGTCTTTCCAATCGTTTTCTTAAATGCCAGATTAAAAGCGCCTTTGGTACTAAAACCCGATTCGTACATTACTTCGAAAATGGGTTTTTCTTTGTTCTCCAGTAATAATCTACAGGCATATTCTATTCTGAGTGAATTGATATAATCGTTCAAATTCCGTTGCTGAATGGTGTTGATAGCCTGCGAGATATGCCGCTCCTTTTCGTTCAGTACTGTGGCAATTTGCTGAAGTGTTAATTCAGGTTCGAGGAACATTTTCTTTCCGGCCATCAGTTCTTCAATTCGCGTCATCAACAGTTGCATGTCGGTATTGGGCAGTTGTACCAGTTTGGGTTTTACCTCATCACTGAAGCGTTTATTGGTAATTGTATGGTAGAAAATGGCAAAGAAAAACAGGAAGAAATATGAAATACTCACCAGATTGATCACTGAAGCTGCAGGGCTTTTCACCAAAACGGATACAGTGATAGCAATTCCAATTAGGCATGCAAGCGCATAACCATACACAATAAACCGTAACCATCGGATATCGACTCCCAATGAAGATGCAATCGGGTATTGAAGACTTCTGTTCTTTTCAATACGAATCAAAGACTTGATCATCAGAAAATTATAAAATAAATACTGTGCTTTTACAGTTAAATCAACAGCAAAGGCCGTATTATTAAGAAAAGTACCCGATTGATATAAATTCTCCCAGATGTAATGATTTCCTTTTACCATCCAAATCAGCAGAAAGAAAATCAGGAAAGCCAGGAATGGGATCAAATGAATCAGGTGTTTTTTATGCAGTTTAAAGTTAGAAGAAAAACAGTAGCGCACATAGAAATAAAACAGTGGAGCCCACAAACAATACAGTGGTTTATATATGAAATGCAAAACCGGAAATTGGTCGAAAAAACTATATCCGCCCGAAAGTGTCAGACTGTTCAGACCATTGGTCAGCACTTCAACCAAGGCATAGATTGCCAGCATCAGGCTTGGCGGATGCTTTCTTCCCTTATGAAACAACAGCAGGGTCAGCACCAGCATGGTGTACATGATCAGCAGATGAACTGTCTTCTCCATAATTCACAAACAGTATAAAAGGGTAAAAGTAGCAAATTTCAAACGCTACATGGATGAAATGTTTTGGGATAAAACGGTCAAATATCATGTTTCTGTACCTTACATCTGAATTTTGCTTCTAATTTTATGGTTATTCTTAAACGTCAGCCATGAACCGAACATTGAAAATCTTTTTCAGCATCCTTTTCCTGATTTTGCTGATCGTCCAAACCGGGTATAGTCAGGTGCGCCTGCCTCGTCTGGTGAGCGACGGAATGATTCTTCAGCGCGAAACTCCGGTGAAGATCTGGGGTTGGGCGAGTGCAGGAGAAAAGGTCAAACTAAGTTTCAATAACCAGTCGTTCGAAACCGTAACCACAGCAGAAGGAAATTGGCTCATCACCCTGCCTGCGCAAAAAGCTGGCGGACCGTTCGAAATGAAATACAAAGTTCCTGTCGGAATTATTCAATGCGCTACCGGTGGCTCTTCTGCCGAAAGCTGGATCAGCGAAGAATCACTGAAAGCTTTCCCCGAACAATATAAAATCGCTAAGCAGCTTTCGGATACAACTTACCTGAAAAATCTGCTCTCTTCGGAAAAGACAGCTCAGTGGAAGTGGTTTGATGAGTTGGGGAAAAGCGATCTTGGAAGGAAGGGAATGCCTTGGCTAGTTCCGCAACTCGACGATTCTGCCTGGCCAACTTTGCAAATACCATCATCGTTTAGGGAGGCTGGCATGGATTTTAAAAGTGGTACCGTCTGGTTTCGTAAAGAAATCGAACTGCCTGAAAGTTCTTCAGGAAAACAAGCGCTTCTTGAACTTGGAACAATCGTTGACAGCGATTCGGTTTTTATAAACGGAAAGTTTGTAGGTACCACAGGCTACCAATATCCACCACGCCGCTACAATGTTGCTTATGGCATTTTAAAATCCGGCAAAAACAACATAACAGTACGCGTAGTCAGCCAATCGGGTAACGGAGCTTTTATCAAAGAGAAACCTTACCAATTGACAGTTGATGGACAAATCTTTGACTTAAAAGGGACCTGGAAATACAACATTGGTGCAAAATGCGGTCCCAGCCCATCGTCAACTTTTTTCCCCGGAAAGCCACTCGGGTTGTACAATGCCATGCTTTCGCCCATCGTGAACTACACGCTGAAAGGGATGGTTTGGTATCAGGGCGAATCGAATGCAGAGCGGGCAAACGAGTACAAAACCGTTCTTTCCACCTTAATTGGCGAATGGCGCACACTCTGGGGACAGGGCAACCTTCCGTTCCTTTTTGTTCAACTTCCCGACTTTATGGAACCTAAAAATGAACCTTCTGATGGTGACTGGGCTAGTCTTCGTAATCAACAGTTGAAAACACTTTCGGTGCCCAATACCGCTATGGCCGTGACCATTGGTTTGGGCGAAAAGAACGACATTCATCCACTCCGGAAAAAGGAAGTTGGACAGCGCCTTGCTCTTGCTGCTCAAAAATTAGCTTACGGAGATAAAAAAGTGGTAGCATCGGGACCAATGTATCAATCAATGAAGGCACAAGGCAACAAAATAGAACTTAGTTTCACTGATTGCGGAAGCGGACTGACGACCAACGATGGCAAGGAACTGAAACATTTTGCCATTTCAGGAGCCGACAAAAAGTTTGTTTGGGCAAAAGCTGAAATCAAAGGAACCAAAGTGATCGTTTGGAACGAAGCAATTTCGAAACCGGTTTCGGTGCGGTACGCCTGGGCTGATAATCCGGCAGGCGCCAACCTATACAACAAAGAGGAATTGCCAGCTTCGCCGTTTACAACTGAAAAAAACATCCAAAGAGAGCGTATTTCCATCAACGAAGGCTGGAGTTTTTTCAAATACGAATCGACAGCAAAAACCGATAACCTGATTTACGATGTCCGGCCTGAAATTACCGAAAATACCGAAAATAAGGTGGCCGATGCAAAACCGACCGAAGCGGTTGTAGTGGAAGCTAAACAGGAAGTGCTAAAATCCTGGATTCTCCCGTCGGGGAATAATTTCATTAAAGATCCTGCAAAACGGCATGTCCGTCCTGAAGGAAACCCCGGAGGAGATTTTCCCTATGTTCAGAATAATTTTGACGACCATTCATGGGAAAAAGTAAACCTGCCGCACGACTGGGCGATCAAAGGACCTTTTCAGAAAGGTTGGAATTCTGAAGTTGGCGGTGGCATGGGCCGGTTGCCGGTTAACGGAGTAGCCTGGTACCGCAAAAAACTCGACATTCCAGCATCTGATTTAGTCAAATCAATCTTTCTTGATATTGACGGGGCCATGTCCTACAGTATCGTTTGGCTGAACGGCCAATTGGTGGGTGGGTGGCCTTATGGCTACAATCC
>DAITNH010000059.1:0-21518 GCA_036834745.1 Prolixibacteraceae bacterium | reverse complement strand
CCCCTCGCATCTGCGATGCTTTCCCCCTCTCTTTTTAAAAGAGAGGGGGAACGTCCGCTTGCGGACGTGGGGTGAGTTGGGAAAATAGACGACAATAAATAGTTCCTGTTACTTATTTTACGATTTTACCTTTTAACATGGTGAATGAATGCGGAGGAAATGAATAAGTCAGCTTATCGGCAGTTTTTACGTTGATAGCCGGTTTGTTGACTGTTTGTACATTCGTTTTTCCGAAATCATTTTCCGATTTAATGTCCGGACCATTTACCTCAAATACTTCAAAATCGCCGCTAAAGTTTCCTTCCTGCGAAATCAAATCAGTCGTAATTGCTTTGTCCTTGTTGCGGTTGACAACGCAGAGTATCACTTCTCCGTTGTTGTAGGTTGCAGATACATCAAGAAAAGGGACATTTTTTTGTTGGGTGGTCGATTCGCCCAGGCCAACAAAAAACTTGTCGGTGTCGTAAGTTTCGCAATCCACCAAAACATCGAGTGCGGTTCCATGCACATTTTTTGCAAACAACTGCAACGGGTAATAAATGGTTTGCTTGAACATTCCTTTTTCGTTGGTGAAAATCGGGGCAATCACATTGACCAATTGCGCCATGTTGGCCATTTTTACAATGTCGGCATTGCGGATAAAAGCGTTCAGAAAACCTGAAATAACCAATGCATCTTCCAGATTGTAATGTTCTTCGAGTGCACGTGTTCCGGCCATTGTGTCTTCGCTGCGGGCGCGGTACCAAATGTTGTACTCGTCCCAGGCAATGTAAATTGGAGGACGGTTTCCGCGTTCGGCATTTTCCATTTCACGGTCGATCAGCCCTTTTACCACACGGGTACGCTCTTCCAGAACCAGGGGAGTGGAGATGAAGTTGTAGTAATTGTTGTCGGGATTCCCAACGTACATGTGCAAAGCAATGTAATCGATCACATCGCGCAACTCGTGCAAAATGGTGGCATTCCATTCGTTCGGGTCGGCATTGGGCCGGTAGTTCGACGAACCTGCAGCAATCAGTTTGATATCGGGTGAAGTCAGTTTCATCAGCTTTGCAGCTTCGCGGGTTTTTTTGCTGTAATCTTCAGCGTTCATGTGCCCCATCTGCCAGAAACCATCCATTTCGTTGCCCAAACTCCAGTATTTAATGTTGTGTGGTTCGGGGTAGCCGTTCTTTTTCCGGAGTTCGGCAAAGTACGGACCGCTTTTTACATTGCAGTATTCCACCCACTGCTGGGCTTCTTCAATGGTTCCGGTTCCCATGTTCACCGAGAAATAGGGTTCGGTTTGCATTCGTTTGGCATAGTCCATAAATTCGTCGGTTCCAAAACGGTTCGATTCCAGCCGTGCCCATGCCAGTTCCATACGGGCCGGACGTTGGTCTTTCGGGCCAATTCCATCCTGCCAGTGGTAATTCGACACAAAATTTCCACCCGGATAGCGGGTGATCGACACGTTCAAATCTTTCACCGCATTGAGCACGTCCAGCCGGATTCCTTTGTCATCGGCCAAAGGCGAACCTTCTTCGTAAATTCCGCCATAAACACAGCGGCCCAGATGCTCCACGAAATTTCCGTAGAGATGTTTGTCAACCTCGCCAATTTTGCGGTCAATATCAATTTTTATCCGTGCATTTTGTGCTCCGGAAGAAAAAGCCATGCCTGCAAATGCAAGCAACAGCAGGGGTTTCATCGTTCTTTTTATCATGTGTATTTATTTTAGATTTCATATTCATCCGTTCGCTAAAGCGGAACGGCAAAGGATAATGCCCCTTCGACAAGCTCAGGGTGCGGTGCTTTTATCAAATGTTGTAGCGACATACATATTGTGTTAAAGCTGCACAGAGGATTCCAAAGCTTTTCCCCTCGGGGAACGGGAAGGGGGCTTCCCTTCGATACGCTTCGCTGCTCAGGGAGCGGTGCCTTGAATGTGACTATTCCACTACTGGCCAGCCATCTTTGTCCCATCCTAATTTCCGGATGTTCAGTTTTGGCTTTCCTGTATCTTTTGCATCGTAGCCATGAAATACAAGGTAGTCGGTTCCGTCGAAGCTGACAACAGCATTGTGTCCTACTCCATGCCAGTTTTCGTCACCTTCAAGCAAAATGGTTCCTCCACCTGTTGCCATTGGCTTTCTGGCTTGATCGAGGTATGGACCGGTTAGCTTCTCGGCCCGGCCAACAATCATTTTATAGGTACTGTTTACTCCCTTGCAACAATAGTCGATGGAGGCAAACAAATAGTAAAAATTCCCTTTCCTGAAAATAAACGGCGCTTCGATGGCATTGCCTCCGGCATCCACCGGATTGTTATCAACTGAAGGAGGATTTGGCTCTTTCGAACTGGCTTTGCGCGAAGCAATGGTAGGAATACTGCTGATATCTTTGGCTACACTTTTTGCGTCGGGCGATAGTTTTACCAGTTTCAGTCCATCCCAAAACGAGCCAAAACTCAAAAACGGAGTGCCGCTTTCATCTGTAATCAGGTTCGGATCAATCGCATTCCAGTTGGTTTCTCCGGGTATTGACTGAATGACCTTTCCATGATCAACCCAGGCAAACTCAGGATCGGAAGGATCGAGCGTTTTATTGGTAGCCAAACCGATGCACGAAGTATTTTTTCCGAAGGCTGAAACTGAATAATACAGGTAATATTCGCCATTGAAAAATGCGATATCCGGCGCCCAGATGTGGCCCTTAAAAGATGGAATGGCATCAACCGCCCATTGAGGCGCTTTTTCAAAAACAGCCTTTTCTTTCTTCCAGCTTTTCATATCGGGCGAAGAAAAAACAGAGATTCCAATTCCTGTACAGAAAATATAGTAGGTGTCGTTTTGCCTGATCATCACCGGATCGTGCACAATTATGGATTGTGCCTGAACCTGCACTCCAATTGCTAGCCCAAGAAGGGCAAATACCAAAATTCTAAGTGCTCTCATTTGTCGTAGCTTTCTGGTTAATATTATTTTGACTTTTTACCCCAATAGGTTGCGTTCAGATTTTTTTCAGTCCCGGCATATACAAATGTTACACGGCGTGGGGTGGCTTCCCAATCGACTTCGCGTTCGACGCAAACAACAACGTTGCCCAATGTTAGTTGCTTTTTTGTCGCATCGTAACTCCAATTGCCTGTCAGTGCTCCCGACATAGTGCCGTCGGACTTGAGGGTTAGAGTAGTAGCTCCATTTTGTTGGCCATAGCTGTATTTCAGGTTTATGTGCTCCCATGTTCCTACAATCGAGTCTTTGGTTATCGTACCATAATCAGGTACCGCGGCATAACGTTCGGGCAATGCTATTGGCCAAAGGTTGTCGGGTTCGCTTTTGGAGGCGGGACACCAAACAATACGGCGTACGTGCCCCATCATGATGGCATTGGAGTAGGCGTTGCCACCAACGTTGGCTGGCAATCGTCCTTGCGACATGTAGAACCATTCGTTGGTATTTTCCTTTTGGAAGATACTGCAGTGTGATATACCTACCCAGCCATAGCTAAGATTGAATTTGTAAGGATGAGTTACGATGGGATAGCTGTCACCACTTCCGTAGGTAAAGTTACGTCCGGTGATGTCGAGGTATGGACCTTCAATGTTTGTGCTTCTGACTACCCGCGTGTTGTATGGCACATCGAGGCCATCGTAGGCTATGAACAAATAATAGTAACCATCTTTGTATATTATTTCGGGAGCTTCGCTGCCCTGCCAACGCGACGAGGCGGTGCGTGTGCCAATTCTCACACCATATCGGGCAGTTAACTCACTCGCACTGTTTGCGTATGGTTCACCAAGTTTGTTGAGAGGTTTGCCTGTTGTTGCATCAACTTGCAATTGTGCGAATCCGCTATGCCAAGAGCCATGTATCAGGTAATGTTTCCCCGCAGGTGTTACTATATAAGTAGGGTCGATGGCGTTGTAGTAGAAATAAGCGCTCCAATCCGATGTGCTAGAGCGACTGTAGTTTTTGCCACGATCTGATGATGAACATGTAACGTAACCCTTGTCGATCCATACAGCTCCGGCGGGATCGGTCGATTCGCACATGCCGATAAAGGAGCGTTCTGTCCAGCTTCCATCAAAGTTGGCTGAGGTATTGGTTTTGCCAGTTTTGATGTAGTTATCGATAACTATGCTGTAGAACATTCGCAAAATCTCTTGTCCACCTACGTTGACCCGGCGGACTACCGGTGCCCAGTAACCGTATGAGATGTTCTCCTTGGCAATGGCATTGAGACCCATACGCGAACGAATGGCGTTGAGCGAGTCGGCTGCCCAGGTGGGTGCTTCATAAAAAGGTCCGCCTACCCATTCCCAATTAACCAAATCGGTTGTACGTTTACCTTGAAAATGTCCATGTCCTGCTGCCTCATTACCATACGAGGCATCGGTGCCGTACATATAGTAATATCCTTTATAGTAGGCAACCGACGGGTCGTGAACGTTGGCCAGATTCCACTTGTTTCGGTTTGCCCACGATGATATCGATGAATAGTCGTCGGCGTACGTTGGAATGGTGAAATTTGTACCGGTGTCAGGATCATCCTCTTTAGGTTCAACATCATCTTTCTTACACCCTACAAACAATAGAGCAGTAATGCTGATAGATAAAATCAGAATATACTTTAGTCTCATGTCTAATATGTTTTTTATTTAAGAGACTTCCTTATTAACACTAAAAAAATATGCAGATAAGGAAGTCTCTGATTTTGTAGAATACTTCCTACTTTACAATAGGATGTACAGACCATTTCGTTAAGAAAGCAGGTCCATTGTCCTCATTCTTGTTTGCCGAGTTACCTACAAGGTTAGGGTTGGCATTAAGAGTAGATTGAAATATTGGGAAATATTCATGTCCTTTATAATAGTATTGGAACGATGAAGCGCTGGCGGTTTCGGCGGTAAGCTCATCTGTTGAGGCTTTGCCATCGAGATTGTAATAAGCATGTTCTTTCAACTGATTCAGACGACTTGCATCGTAGAAGAATCCCCAACGGAGTAAGTCGATACCACGTCCGTTTTCGCAACCGAATTCTTTGGGACGTTCAACGTTTGCTATTTGTTCGAAAAGAGCATCTTTAGACGGGAAGTCGGAAACTTTAAGATCTTTAAGAGCAACGCGTCGACGTACGATGTTAATGTAATCGACAGCAGTTTGTGTTAAGCCATTGATTTCATTTTCGCATTCTGCTGCACGCAGTAAAACATCGCTATAACGCATAAGGCGTAGGTTGACTCCACAATGCAATCCGTTAGTAATAGAACTGTAGATGTTGTTTCTTGCATTGGTGAACTTAGCTATTGATATACCGCCTTGGGCATTGTTCGATAGAGGAGTTGCAGTTATTTCTTTTTGATAAATAGTATTGCTGCGAGGATCTCCATTAGGATATGCCGCAGTTTTCAGGCCGGTATAGCTGCTATATTCATCTTCGAATGTAACCAATGTCCAGTATAAACGAGGATCGAGACGACCATCTGTGCTGTTTTCTTTGATGAATAGGTTATACAACCAGGGTGCGCCAGCCAGGTCGCCCCAGCTACCCAATTCCTGAGAAGCGAAGTTGCTTTCTACTGCGTGACCCTGAGTTGCTTGCGAGCTTATATTTACCGGAGTCCACTCTTCGTCGGTGCCACCTGTGCCATAGTCCAAAAATTGAACTTCGAAGAGGCTCTCTTTGTTATTTTCGTATGCCGCACCTTCTCTGAAGTTGTCACCATAGTCGGCTGTAAGAGCATAAGTTCCGTACTTACCGGCAATGATGTCTTTCAAGACTGTATAAGCTTCAGGAAATTTATGACGGAACATCAACGCACGGGCCAAATATCCGGCAGCAGCACCGCTTGTAGCACGACCTTTAGCCCATTCTCCACCTTTATCGCGCGATGGCAACATTTGCATAGCTTTTGTGAGGTCAGCCTCTATTTGGTCAAACACCTCGTCTTGCGTATTGTTGGATGCATACATGGTGTTGATGTCAGAATAAGATGCATAGTCTGTAATCAATGGAACAGTCTGGTAATAGGTCGCCAATTGATAGTATGCCAAAGATCTGAGGAAGAGAGCCTGCCCGGCAATCTGATTATAAGAAGCTTCCGGCATTTTAACACCATCGACTTTCGACAATACAAAGTTTGTGCGATTTACTACATGGTAGCAGTCGCGCCATATCCACTCGTCACCAATTCCGATTGTACCCGGAGAGTTGAGGTTGTCGTACTCCAAATACCACTGCTGAGATGAGTTCCAAACTTCGTCGCCACGTACAGCATCCAAAGTATAGCCAACGCGGGCAAATGTACCTTCGAGACGAATACGGTTGTAGCACGAGATGACAGCCTCCTGAAGATCTGACTCTGTATTGCCAAAATCGTAGGTTGTCTGATTGTTCGGGTTCTGAACATCGAGTTGGTCATTGCAGGCTGTCATGCCTCCAATAAGCGCCAACATTGTTAGAATTATATTTATACTTTTCATATTGATATCCTATTTTTTAGATTATATTTTTAGAATGAGAAGTGTGCTCCGAACATGATGGTTCGTGGTGTTGGATACGAAGCATAGTTGTAACCGGGAGTGAATGTACCTCCGGCGAAGTCAACGTTGTAACCTTTGTATTTAGTCAATGTGGCCAAATTTTGAGCCGATGTGTATAGACGAACGCCTTTAACATAGCCACTAAACCATTTGTCAGGGAAGTTATAGCCCAATTCGATGTTGGCAATTTTCAGATAGGTTGCATTTTGTATGAACCGCTGGCTAAACATATCGTTGGTGATTGAGCCTGTCGATTTGTATGCTACGCGAGGTACGTCGGTGTTTGTGTTCTCCAGTGTCCAGGCATTCAATTGATCAACGCTCTTGTTGAGTGCACCGTATGAGCTGTGCAATGTAACGTCGACAAAATCTACAGCTTTGAAACCTGCGGCTCCATGTGTCGATATGCTCAAGTCAAAACCTTTCCATTCAGCACGTGCATTCAAGCCGTAATGAATCTTTGCTAAACCGCTACCCAGGAATTTTTGGTCGGCGTTGGTAATTTCGCCGTCGTTGTTGAGGTCGGCGTATATAACATCACCCGGTTGTGCTCCGTTCTGATTGATGTGTTCGCCTTCCGAGTTGACACGGTTATCTATCTCCGCTGGCGACTGGAAGATACCTTCGGAAACGTAGCCATAGAATTCACCAACTTCACGACCTACCTCTGTGCGGGAGTAGCCATCGGTACGAGGTTCGCCTGAAACGCCCAACTTTGTTACCTCGTTTTTGAGGGTAGATAAGTTTGCAGAAATATCAAACTTAACAGCGTGTTGACGATTGTGATAGGCAAGCAAGAACTCAAGACCTGAGTTTTCCATTGTTGCTGCGTTCATCGTTACTGTTCCGTTGGTAGCACCAGCATTGGCTGGTACTGCTACACTATAAAGAAGGTCCTCTGATGTTGACTTATACCAGTCGAAAGTAAATTCCAACTGATTGTTGAACATACCGAGGTCGAGACCAAAGTCAAAAGTTTTCTTCTTTTCCCATCTGATGGCTGTGTTTACATAGTTTGATATTGCTGAGCCTGTAACCTTATCATTTTCAAAACTATAGGTGTAGTTGCCTCTCGACATAACATCCATGTATTGGTATTCGCCTATGTTCTCATTACCAAGTACACCATAGCTACCGCGAATCTTGAGTAGGTTGATAGTCGATTTGGCTACTGGGAAGAAGTTTTCACGTTCGATACGCCAACCTCCTGATACAGATGGGAACCAATCCCATCGGTCTTCTGAAGAAAGACGGCTTGAACCATCACGACGTGCAGTTGCCGAAATGAGGTATTTCTCATCGAAATCGTAATTGACACGACCGATATACGATGCCAATACGTGTTCGCTTTCATAGCTTGTTGCCGATGTCTCCTCTGCATTGTTTACTTGCAGATAGTATGGTTCAGGCATGTTAACACCTTTGCCTGTGAGTGTATGAAAGAGTTCGCGTTCGAATGTTTGACCAACAACCGCATTGACGTGATTGCGCCCAAATTTACCATCGTAGCTTACAGTGTTTTCTACAAGCGCATCGCTATAGCTACGATAGCCCTCTGACAGGTTCTCATTGCTCTTTGACAAGTAGTTTGTTGTACTCTGTATAAATGCAGGCACGAATGTAAAGTCCTTTGCATTGGTCTTGCTGTACGACAAGTTAAGGTTGTAATCTAACTTGTGATTGCTGCTCCTGAGGCCAAGCATGCTTATGAGGTCAACACCTGCAGAACCTGAAGCAACAATGCGGTCAACAGTTGCGTTCCTCTTTAGTAAACTATTGGTGAGCAGAACGTTCGTTACACGCAAGTCTCCATGAACGTCGTCATAGTAAGTACCATAACCGTAAGAGTCGTAGCTGTATTCTGATGCAGCCGAAATTTTGTCGTCGAGAACCCAGGTCGATTCATCGTAAGCCTTGATGCTTGGAGGTAAAAGTAGAACCGAAGCCATTACAGGAAATTGTGCACCATATAGACCCTGTACGTACTCGTTGGCGTTACTGAGAGCCATATTGTCCTGATTGCTGTGGCTATAGACTATGTTTGTTTTGATTTTGATAAACTTAACATCCATCGTATTGTTGAAACGGGCAGTGTAACGGTCGAAGTTAGGACCGGCACCTTCCATTGTTCCTTTCTGTCCATAGTAGTCGAGAGCGATGTTGTAAGTATTGTTAGCGCCACCTCCTGACATGTTGATGTTGTGATTCTGACGAATACCTGTTTTGAACGCCTCATCGAACCAATTTGTGTTGACTTTGCCTGGATCAATATATTTTGCGTTTGTAGGATCGTATCCGGCAGGAACATCCATACCACTGTTATTGTATGCCATGGTGACGTATTTACCATATTGGTTAGAATCCATGACATCGTACACTCCTTTCTGCACTTGGTCAACACCATAGTAGCCTCTGTAGTCTATCTTCATGGCTTCGTTTTTCTTACCTTGCTTAGTGGTGATGATAACCACGCCGTTGGCAGCACGCGATCCGTAGATTGCGGCAGCAGAAGCATCCTTAAGTACCTGAAGGCTTTCGATATCGTTTGGCGAGAAGTCGCGTATTGTTGTTCCCATTGGTACTCCATCCACAACGTAGAGAGGTGCGGTGCTACCGAACGAGCCGATACCACGAATACGTACTATAGGGTCGGCTCCCGGTTGTCCGTCGGATGTAATTTGAACACCGGATACTTTTCCCTGGAGCATTGTTGAGATGTTTGAGTTTGATACTTTCTTCATCTCTTCTGTATTGACAATGGCAACTGAACCTGTGAGGTCAACTTTGCGTTGTGTACCGTAACCTATTACTACCACTTGGTCGAGTTCTGTTAAATCTGAAATCAATGTGATGTTGCCGAGTTCAGTTTTTCCTCCAACGGTTACTTCAATACTTTTTAATCCTATAAAAGATACTATCAGCGTTGCATCTGAAGGAACAGAAAGAGAGAAGTTACCATTAAAGTCGGTAATGATACCATTGGATGTACCTTTCTGTTGTACGGTTGCGCCTGGAAGCGGTTCTCCGTTTTCGTCAACTATTTTACCTTTTACTGTTATGTTGCCTGTTTGAGTCATCGACATCTGGTCGCCATTGCCGTTGCCTTCTGCGTATGTTGCCGATGCGAGCGCCAGCAATCCCAACAGGAATAAATATGAATATTTCATAGTATAAATATTTTTTATCTTAGTGATTATTCAACAATTACGAGATAAGACACCTCTGTTACGAGCGCGCAATTCAAATCAGAACTGTCAACCGTTACACCCGCATACTTTTGGAAATGTGTTTCGCCGTTGGCGTAAGTAACATTGTAAAGTACATCAGCAGTATTGTTACCATTGTTAGTAACTGTGATAACTACCTTAGAGCCACTTATGCTTGATGTGAATTTAGTCCAGTCCCAGTCAGATGTAGGGGTGGCTGTGCCATAGCCGGAACCCCATCCGAAGTTGTCCATGCGAACTACTCCATATTCAGACTTGTCAGCTTTGCGAAGAATTGTACAAGGGCTGTGCCAGTTAGCAAGATTATCGGAGTAGCAGTACATTGTAATTGTTTTACTCGAACCTGATGCGACTTTATAGTCATCAGAGAATGCCGTCCACCAACCGGTAGAGAAATCATTAGCACCTACTTGACTTATACCCTTTACAAGAGTTAGCGGGCAAGTTGTAGTTACTGTTTTTGTTGCACCAACATAAGAAATGACAGCTGCCTGAGAACCTTCGGCAGCTGGAATCTTGCCAAACTGAAGAGTTTCGTTTGGTATGATACCTTTTGTACCGTCAGAATATGTACCTGCTACGACAATACCTTTAGTGTTGAACAGGATAGGGTCGCTGCTAAAGTAATAGTATTTGGTTATGTTTGGCAAAGTAGTAACTTCCAGGCTTACAACAGGGTTAGTTACTTCCAGTTTGTAGTAGTTTGATACAGCTTTGCCGTATGCGCCTTGCTTAGTTTTGCTGTAAGCTACAATAACGGTCTTGACCCCGAGTGTAGTCATATCAGGAATAACGGTGAATGATATATCTGTAGAATCAACTTGCTCAGAAGATCCGTCAGCGTACGTAACAGTAGCTGTTGCATCACCCCAGAAGTTTTCGTTGCCTAATTCAACAAAAGAAGGAGCTCCTTCAATAACGATTGAAACCGGATTAACGTCTTCTACAACAGTGACTTTAGAAGGTATAAGGTATGCTTTTTTCATCTCGAAATAGCTGCCATCGCAAACTAAGAAAGCCACGATATTTGCAGTGGCAGAAACCGGTTGTTGATATGTTTCGACCAGCGTTGTACCATTTGTTCCAACGGCAGTGGCTGTTACATATACATTGCCGGTAGCAGAGTGGTCAACGTCGATAGAAACATGAGCACCTTGCATAGTAGTGCGGAAGTCGTTCCAAATATCGCTATCTCCGTCGGTGTCGGGATAGTTTTGGGTGATCATTTTGATATCGAAAGCATAACCATCATCTGCCATTCTGCCACCCCAGCCGTAAGCATCAGAACGGAGAACAAAGTATTCTTTATAGCCGTCGGCAGTACGATCTGCGATTTCATTGGTGACGGCAAGATTCCAGTTGTTCCAGTTGCCATTGCCGGAAGTGTGGTTAACAAACTCAATATGCAATAGCTTGTTTGTGGGAATGGTGAAGTAATCAGAGAATGCAGTCCACCAAGCGGCACTGTTATCTTCAGCTCCGACTATCGCTGTAGCGATGTTGATGTAAGTAGTGTCACCTGTATTTGGTTTCGCAGCTGCAATCGAGTCGATCCTGTGTTGCAGGTCAGAGGGCGCATTAATTGAATAAAGATCCAACTTCTCGCACCCAACTAAGCCAAATGCTGCCAAAACTGTTGCGTACAAAGCGTACCTCATTAGTTTAGTTGTTTTCATAAATTTAAATTTGATTGAATTCATTCTTTTGGTTTGTGTCGTTTAATTAAGTGCCATAAAGGTAAATTGGAATAATCAGTCGCAGGAGGACTTAGAAATATTTGTAGTGGACAAAACAGGAATTTAATAATCCACTTCCAAAAAACAACACCAACACAGCTATTTTTAAACGAGTTAACTCTTTAGTGAAAATTCAGTTGGAGTCATTCCATAAATTTTTTTAAAAATCCGACTGAAGTATTTTGGATCGTTAAAACCGACAGAAAATGCAATATCCGAAATGGGGCGGTCACTCATTTTTATCAAATCAATGGCTTTTTTCAATTTATAAGAATTTATAAAATCAGTAATATTGAAATCGGTAATTGCTTTTATCTTTTTATATAATAAACTTCGACTAACAAACATTTCGGAAGCAAATTGACTGGCCGAAAATTCGGGTTCGGCATAGTTTTTTTCCAAAACCTCGTATGCTCTTGCAAGGAACTCCTCGTCAACTGCATTCGATGTCACCTCGGATGGAGAAAGTTGATCGGGATTACCAAACATTCGCTTCAATTTCCGTCTCGATTCGATCAGGTTGACAATTTTCAGATGAAGAATCTTCAGGTTAAATGGCTTCGGAATATAATCGTCGGCGCCGGTTTCCAATCCTTCAATCCAGTGGTCGATCATGGCTTTGGCAGTCAGCAAAATAACCGGAATATGGCTGGTATGAATTTCCTTTTTCAGGCGGGTACACAATTCAAGGCCATCCATAACAGGCATCATCACATCGCTGATAATCAGGTCGGGTGTATATTTTTTTGCCATCTCCAATCCTTCTTTGCCGTTTTCGGCGCCCAGCAAACGAAAATCGTTTTTCATCGATTGAATCATGAAGGTGCGCAGGTCGTAATTGTCTTCAACAATCAGGATGAGTGGTTTCGATTTATCGGCTTTCATTTCGGTTTCATCGGTTTCTTCCTCGTCAAGGTGCAATTCCCGGGCAATCACCTCCACTTTCGATTGAAGGTTTACCGGCTGGGCAATTCCCGAAAGGTCGAGTTCGCTTTCCGTAAAATTTTCGGCGCGGTAGGGCAGCAACACCGTAAAAGTACTGCCTTTGCCCGGTTTGCTTTCCACCGAAATTTCACCGTGCAGCGCCTGAACCATTTCCTGCGTGAGCGCCAATCCAATGCCAGAGCCTTTTTGCCGGTTATCGGGAGTGCTGTCGGCCTGATAAAAACGGTCGAAAACCAGTGGCAAATGTTCCGCCGAAATTCCTTTTCCTGAATCGGTCACTTCGATCTTAATCAATGGAAATGGATGTCCGGCAGCGGTATTGTTTGGTTCGCAAAATCCGATCTTCATTGAAATACTGCCTTCTTCCGGCGTAAACTTAATGGCGTTCGAAAGCAGGTTGTAAAAAATATTCTCAATCTTATCAGGATCAAACCATGTGGATTGGCTGTTTTCAGGCGGCAAAAAGGAATACATTATTCTATTGTGTCCTGACAAATCCAGGAACGAATCGAATACATCTTTCAGGAACCCAACCAAATCGCCCTGAACGACCCGAAGCTCCATTTTTCCGGTTTCAATTTTCCTGAAATACATCAGCTGATTGATCAGATGAAGCAAGCGTTGCGCGTTCCGGTCAATCAGTTTCAGGGTTTGGATGGTCTGTTTGTCGTTTTTCAGTTTGCTCATCAGCAACTCAAGCGGGTCGATGATCAAGGTGAGCGGCGTGCGGAATTCGTGCGAGATATTGGTGAAAAAACGCAATCGCAGCTGGTTTATCAGGCTCACTTTTTTGTTCAGCTCAATCACCTCGTCGCGCTGTTCAACAATCAGCAGGTTTTGTTTTTCGAGTTCGGCCTTTTGTCCTTCAATCAGCTTGCGTCGTTCGGCCAGAATACTGTTCGCATCAAGTAAAATTTCGGCTTGCTCCTGAAGTTTTTCTTTTTGCTCTTCAATTTGAACGGTTCGTTCGCGTACCTGAATTTCGAGTTTCCGCTTTTGCTGGTGTAAATATCGTGTCCGGTAACGGATGTAGCCCATCACTGAAAGTGCCAGCAACAGCAAGGCCAGGAAGCGAAACCAGTTTGTTTGCCAGAATGGGGGATGGATGACAATGTTCAAAACCGTTGGTTCAGCCGACCACAAACCATCGCTGTTGGCAGCTTTCACCAGAAAACGGTATTCGCCGCCCTGCAGGTTGGTGTATGTTGCAAAACGACGGGCAGAAGTAACCGTGACCCAATTCTGGTCAACGCCTTCCATTTTGTAGGCGTAAATTACCTTGTCGGGCAAAAAATAATCGAGTGCCGAAAACTCAATCGAAAAGATGTTGTCTTTGTAGGAAAGCTCAATGTTTTGGGTTTCGGCTACCGATTTGTTCAGGACAATGTTTCCATGCAATTTTTCCCCGATTTTCACCGGCTGGTTGAAAACCTGAAAGTCGGTAAAAACCACTTTCGGCAATCGCGGGTAAAAATCTATTTTCTCCGGATTAAAATAATTCAGCCCGTTTACACCTCCGAAATACAGGTTTCCACTGTTGTCAGAATCCGATGAAGTCCAGTAAAACTGGTCGTTTAGCAGTCCATCTTTGGTGTAAAAATTCTGGAACGAGCCTGTTTCCGGGTTAAATTTCGACAAGCCATTGTCGGTACTGATCCAGATATTTCCGCTGCGGTCTTCTTCCAACGCATAAACTACGTTGTTGCACAATCCATCGTTTTGCGAGTAGGTCACAAACGTAATTTCCCCGCCGGGCGTATTTACCACTTTGCAAATTCCGTTTCCGTAGGTGCCAACCCAGATATTTCCGAGGTGGTCTTCGAGCAGCGAAACCACATAATTTCCTGAAAGTGACAGCGAATCGTCCGGCACGTTGGTGAAAAAGCGGTAATCTTCGGAAGTGAGTTTCTCCGGAGTCGGTGCGACCAGTTTTGCCGGAATCTGAAAAAGCCCGGTGCGTGTGCCAATCCAGTAATAATTGTTGCGGTCTTTCAGGATGCAGCCAACTGCCGGAACCTCAACTCTGGCGTCGAATTTCTCCTGAAAATGGAAAAATGTTTCGCTTTCCGGATCGAACAAATCGAGGCCACCCGATGTGCCGACCACAAAAAAACCACGCTCATCGGGAACAATTCCGGAGACAAAATTACTGACCAGACTTTGCGGGTTGCCAGCCTCATTCAGATAATTCCTGAATGTTTTATTTTTTTCGGAAACCAGACGGCTCATTCCGTTGCCCCACGTGCTCACCCAGAGATTTTTATCGGGACCGAGACAAAGCGAAGAAATAAAGTTGCTTTGAATACCATCCGGTTTTTGATCCGACGGACTAAAATGATCGATTTTGCCTGTTCGTTTTTCCATACGATTTAAGCCGCCACCAGCCGTTCCAACCCACAAAATATCTCCATCATTCAAAATCGAATTGATGGTATTGTTGCTCAGGGTGGCAGGTTCATCCGGATGGTTGCGCAGCGAATAAAACGGTTTCTGAAATGTACTGTATTTGTTTACTCCACCTTTTTCGGTTCCAATCCAGACGTTTCCGTCGGGGTCGGTCAGCAGCGAGTTGACAAATTCATTGTTCAAGTTGCCGTTTTCGTCCAAACGCCCGTCAATCCCCGATATTTTTCCGGTTTCAGGATTAAAAAAGTTTAATCCGCCGAGGGTTCCGATTAATACAGTGCCAGGCGATTCTTCGGCAATTGCATTTACAGTGGCATGTCCCAAACTATTGCTGCTGTTGGGCTGGTTGGAATATAATGTTAATTGTCTGGCCGTTTGCCGATACCAGAAAAGACCGATATCCGTGCCAAAACCCAAATCTCCATTGCCTGACTCATGGATGCAAAGAAGGTTGGCCGAATCAAATAATGGAGAGCTGCTTCCCGCCAGTTCAAGCTTTTTAACTTTACCTGCCAATACTTCGTAAGTGCCTGCACCAGTGCCGATAAGAATCCGATCGTCCTTTAAAATATAAACCGTATTAACATCGGCATTGCGGAGTAATTCTGTATTAATTTCCCGGCACTCAAAATCGGATGATTGCCCATTTTTTGTAGTAACATGAAATAGCTTGCCCTTTTCGGCAGCAATCCAGATTCCTCCCTCTTTATCGCAACTCAGGCTGGTTACCGCTATTTTTCCCAGTTTCTCCTGCAGGCTGTCGGGCAAATAAAATTGTTCGGTATTCAGGTTGTAAATGGCAATCCCGTTGGCCGTTCCTATCCAAAGGTTTTTCGACTTGTCTTCGCAAATGGCATGCACAAAATTATCGGGCAGGCTTTTTTGTACATCACTTTTCTGAAATATTTTAAATGAATACCCGTCGTAGCGGCAAAGTCCGTTCCATGTACCAAACCACATAAACTGCTGGCTGTCAATAAAGATACAGTCGATGGTGTTTTGAGGCAGACCATCGGCCGTTGTCAGGTACTGAAAACGCAGATTGGTAGGGTTGATAGAATGGCAAATTGAACCAAACCCAATGATTAAAATTATGAATAAAGAGAGACGCAGACGTTTTCTCATTTTGGGTTCTATAACGTTTGGTGTTGTGGGCAATAGAAAAGGTAAAATTAATAGAACTATTGTTTTATTTCTGACTCACCCCACCCCGATGAATCGGGGTTTCCCCTCTCTTTTGGAAGAGAGGGGGATGTCCGCAAGCGGACGTGGGGTGAGTTGGAAAAATATACGACAATAAATAGTTTCAATTGCTGAATACTGAATTATTCAAAATAATCCCATGTTAATTTCTTGGAATCCAGACTCTCATTTCGTTTGCCCCCCGGTTGTTCCATACAAAATATGGAATGGCCGTAACTTTTTGCGTTTGGGTGGTATTTCCTCCTGTTACCATCATTTCTCCTGAAATCGTAACCACTCCGCTCAATGTTTCGGGCGAGAAATTTGATGATAAGGCAGCGCTGTCGGGCAATGCCAGTTTCGAAAGTTGCTGGCCATTGTCGGCGCCTTCGATACAATACAAAATCGGGCCACACTCGATAGCGACTTTTCCCGCATTCTCAGCTACATTTTTGTTGGTTTCAACACGGTGAATGCCCATTGGGAGCGAGTAGTTCACCACATCTCCCGCATTCCATTCACGGTCGATAACGGCATAGCCTTTTTCAGATTTATAGAGAACAGCTTCACCATTCACGGTCATTGAAACCGAATTTTTTTCAGGAGCAATATACGAATACAAATCGCCCGGCAAAGGCTGGTTTTGCGCCCATCCCGGAATGCGGAGGTGCAGCGCGAATTTGCCTGCCTTTTCAGGAGAAACCGAAATTTTTACCTGACCATCCCACGGATATTGCGTTTCCTGGCTGATGTTTACAGTGGTTCGCTTATTTAACTGAATGGCAGATTCGCTCTGAACAAAAAGGTTAACATACAAATCGTTGTTGTTGTGCGCATAAATGTATCCCGGAACAGAAGGTAAAAACCGGCACAGGTTGGTCGGGCAGCAGGAACAATCGAACCATGGCTGACGATCGAGCGAGCCTCCGTAGTTGAAATGATAATGCATGTCACATTCCAGTGGATTGGGGTAAAAGAATGTTTTTCCGTCGAGCCCGACTCCTGAAATGACTCCGTTGTATAAACTGCGTTCCAGCACATCAATGTATTTCGAGTCGCCGTGAAGCAGGAACATTCGGTAGTTCCAGTAAACATTGGCAATGGCGGCGCAAGTTTCGTTGTACGCGGTGAGATTGGGCAGTTCGTAATTGTCGCCAAACGCTTCGCCATCGTGCCGTGCACCGATTCCTCCGTTGAGGTACATCTTTTTGTAAACCATGTTTTCCCATAATTTATCAACTGCGTTGGTGTACGCGGCATCGTTGTACATGGCAGCAATATCGGTCATTCCGGCATACATGTACAAAGCCCGTACAGCATGTCCGACAGCTTCGTCCTGCGCTGTAACCGGTTTGTGATCCTGATTGTACGGACCCCATATTTTCCTTTTTGTGCTGTCGCCCCGCTGATCCAAAAAATGGCGGGCGAGTTGCAGGTACTCTTTTTTATTTGTGACCAGATAGAGTTTGATCAGTCCTGTTTCAACAATCTGATGACCGGGAACATCAGGATTTTTGCCTTCGCCAAAGACTTTTACCAACAAGTCGGCATTTTTTGTGGCAATGTCCAGGAAATTTGTTTTTCCGGTGGCGCGATAATGCGCAGCAGCCGCCTCGAACATGTGTCCGCTGTTGTACAACTCGTGGCTCGAAGCCAGATTTTTCCACCTTCCCCCGGCAGGATTCCATGAAGCCGGAGAATACGTTGAATCGATGGTTTTGTAAGTAGTGAGATATCCGTCTTCTTCCTGCCCGATTTTGATAATTGCGATCACCGAATCGACATAGGCGTCCAATTTTTGATCAGGAATGGTGGTGAGCGAATAGGCTGCACCTTCAATGATTTTATAAACATCGCTGTCGTCAAAAGGCATTTTCCCGATGACAGGACCTTCCTTTTTTTTCCCGGCAATCATAAAATTATCCATTCTTCCGTTCTCTTCGCATTTGGCAAACGAAGAAGGGATGGTGACTGTCCGGTTGGTTTCGATTTTTGGCAACCAAAACTGATCGCTGATTTTTACCTCGTTGAACGGAACTCCCTGAATTTTGTAATCTGCTTTTTCGGGTTCGTTTTTACAGGCAAACAGCCCTGCAAATAAGAATAACGAAAGGACTAATTGTAGTTTCATGTTTTTGAAGTTGTCAGGTTATAAACGTAAATAATACACTTACAAGTTTAGCGATTTTTTTATTGCATGCCAAAACTAAATTTTGATTCAAAACCATCGGTGTGTTGCAATTGGGCGAAATGTAATTTTCGTTTAACCACATTTTTTATAGTTTTGTCGCTCAATTCTGGACGGATGGAAATTTTTACGGTCATTTTACTTGCTATTGGTTTGTCGTTCGATTCGTTTGCTGTTTCGGTCTGCAGCGGGCTAAATCTTCCTCAAATTCGTTTTGTGCAAGCTGCAAAAATTGCCATTTTTCTCGCATTATTCCAGGCATTTATGCCCTTAATCGGCTGGCTGATCGGCACGAGCATGAAACCAATCATTGAACCTGTTGACCATTGGATCGCTTTTGGATTGCTCAGCCTTATTGGTGGAAAAATGGTCATCGAGAGTTTTATCAGTTCCGAAGTTCGCGAAATAAAGAATCCCTTACACATCAAAGTCATCCTCACGCTTTCGCTAGCCACCAGTATTGATGCGCTGGCTGTAGGATTTAGTTTTGCCGCATTTCTCGATAAAATATTGATCGCTGTATTTATTATTGGGGCGGTCACTTTTATCGCCTCCATGCTTGGCATTCTGCTGGGAAAAAAGACCGGCCCCAGTTTTAACAAGTATGCCGAAATTTTGGGAGGACTAATTCTAATTCTTATCGGCCTGAAAATTCTGATTGAACATCTTCTTGCAAGCTAATTGAAAAACAGGGCAGACCTTTCATTCTTCAGGCTAAAATATTATTTTCACGCATCTTTAAAAAGTAAGTTTTCCAATTTCAGCACTGGTTATGGGCAATCTGGATTTTAATATTGCGAGCTTTAGCATTACGCCACTATTTGTTCTTCTGCTTATCGGTGGAATTGTAGGGATCATTACTTTTTTTTTCCTGATTAAGTTTAGAAAAACGCCAGGTGTGAAATTTTGGCTTATATGGCAGATCGCTTCCTCTGTTTGGGCTTTTACCTATGCCTTTGAATTTGCGGCCACCGATATCGAAACAAAAATATTTTGGTCGAAGCTGTCCTATTTTGGGATCGTTTATTGTCCGGTTTCGTTCCTGTTTTTTTCGCATGCATTTTCTTCACAATACAAGGTGCTGCAAAAAAAAATAATTGTCCTGTTTTATGCCATCGCAACACTTTTTATCCTATCACCGTTCACAAACAAACTCCATTTTTTGCACTGGAAGAGCTATTCAATTAATCCGGTAACAAATGCCACCGACTACGTTTACGGCCCGTTGTTTTGGGCAATGATGATTTTCTTATACACTTCTCTTTTGTGGGGGATCATGAATATTTTGGTGCTTTATTTTAGATTGTCAGACTATTACAAACGGCAAATTGTGCTGCTGTTAATCGCTTCGTTTTTGCCTCTGCTCGGTAACCTGATGTATATTTTTCATATTAATCCAATACCAGGTTTCGACTGGACACCGTTTACTTTTTTGTTTACCGGAATACTTATCACCATTGGCATTTCGCAATACCGAATGTTCGATCTTGTTCCCTTTGCCCGGAATAAGCTCATCGATATTATTCCTGATGCGATTTTAATTGTCGATAATTCTCAACGAATTGCCGATCTGAACCCAGCGATGCGTAAGTTGATTGCTTCGGACGAAAAAGAACTGTTCGGACGTAAAGTGGAAGAAATATTCCCAATGCGGGAACAACTTATCAGTGAAATCAGAAAATTCGACGATTTTCAAACTGAAATATTTCTGGAAAACAATGGGAGAAAACAGTTTTACGACCTGCAATCCACTACTTTGTATGACCAAAACAAACAGCACACCGGCCGCCTTATTTTCATGAAAGACATCACCCATCACATTGAAGTCGAAGAAAAAATCAAGGAAACGAATGCCAGGTTACTGGAAGAGATTCAGGAAAAAGAAAAACTGATTGTTGACCTCGACGCTTTTTCGCACACGGTGGCGCACGATTTGAAAAACATGCTTGGAGCCATCGTTACGGCCAGCAGTCTGATTAAATCGGGCATCGACGATATGCCGAAAGAAGATTTGCTGGAAATCAGCGAACTGATCAATGAATCGGCTACCAAAACCATGCATATTACCCGCGAACTGCTCACCATTGCATCGGTAAGGCAGCAGGATGTAAAACCGGTTGGCATTAACATGCAACACAGTATCAACGAGGTGTTAAAACGTTTGAGCGATATGATTCAGGAGAAAAAGGCAATAATCTCTATTCCTGAAGTTTGGCCTGAAGTATTGGGCTATGAAGCATGGGTGGAAGAAGTCTGGCTCAACTATATCAGCAATGCGGTCAAATATGGCGGAATTCCGCCGGTGATTGAACTGGGAAGCGAAATGCCGGATGGGCAGAAAGTCAAATTCTGGATCAAAGACAATGGAAAAGGTTTGTCGGATGATGACAGAGCTTTGCTGTTTAACAAGTTTACCCGCCTGGATACACTGAGAGCCGAAGGAAACGGGCTGGGACTTTCAATCGTAAAACGTATCATCGAAAAGCTTCACGGCGAAGTGGGTGTTGACAGTAAAAACATCCCCGGCGAAGGCTGTACTTTCTATTTTATTCTGCCAAAAGTTTAATCCTGAAATTTATGCCCGAAAAACTCAAAGACGTTCTGATTCCTGCCGATCAGGTTATAAAACTGGCGGAAGCAATTAACGCATTGCTGCCCGGGTTCGATGTGCAGAAATTCACAAGCCTTGTGATCGATGCGCAATGGGCCGACCGCGAACTGAAACAGAAAATGCGGCACATTACCGAATGCCTCCATCAAATGCTCCCTGCTCATTATCTGCAATCCATTGGCATTCTGGAGCAAATCGCTCCTCAGTTTAAAGGATTTGTTGCCCTTTCGTTTTCCGATTTTGCCGAATGTTACGGATTGGACGACTGGGATATTTCGTTGAACGCGCTGGCAAAATTCACCAGTTCGTGCACCTCTGAATTTGCTGTGCGTCCGTTTCTCGACAAAGATCCGGAACGTGCCATTCAATATTTTTACCGCTGGGCTGAAGATGAAAATCCTTCGGTCCGACGACTCGCCAGCGAAGGTTGCCGCCCCCGCCTGCCATGGGGAATGGGACTTCCGAAGTTTAAAAAAGACCCGAAACTGGTTTTGCCGATTCTGGAAAAACTGAAAAACGATCGGGAAGAATTTGTTCGTCGCAGCGTGGCCAATAACCTGAACGACATTTCGAAAGACCATCCTGAACTTGTTTTGGATTTGTGTGAACGCTGGAAAGGGCAGTCGCCCGAAATCGATCGCATCATCAAACATGCCTGCCGCACCATGCTGAAAGGCGGGAGTAAACGGGCACTGA
>DAITNH010000058.1:9471-21761 GCA_036834745.1 Prolixibacteraceae bacterium | reverse complement strand
CGGCGTTATTTACTGGGATATCCCTTTCCAAAGCGGCAAACTTGAAGTAGTAGGTCTGGACAATGATGGCAAAGAAATTTGCAATTATTCAATACAATCATCAGCACGGCCATTTGAAATAACCGCCAAATCAGATTTAACCACCATCAAAAAAGACAGAGGAGTTGCCCAGATTGTTGTGCAGGTTGTTGACGAAAAAGGCGTTCCGGTAATGATTTCGGAAGATGAGGTGACTTGCACCATTGAAGGGCCGGCCAAATTGTTAGGCCTCGAAGCCAGCAACAATTCTGACATGGGTAGTTATTCCGACAATGTGCAACGCGTTTATCACGGACGGCTGATTGCCTATGTCCAATCAACAGGCACATCAGGCAAGATCACTCTGAAGTTCGCAGCCCCATGGTTGAAAGACGGAAAGCTAACGATTGAAGTGGTTGAGTAATTTTAGAGACTTTTTAAAGTTCAATCCTTTCAGGTGGGGTGTTCCAAACCATCATGATCAGTGGTTTATTTTCGTTTAGTTTTTGACGCTATCAGGTCTTCCAGACGCTGACAGGTCGCGCCCCTATTGGAAAACCTGTCAGCGTCCGAAGGTCCTGACAGCGTTTTGGAATGAACAAAAAATTTTAAAAGTTGAAATTTTTAACATCCTACCTTTCAGGGTTCTAAAAAGCACAAGTCCGTCCCGAGAATTCGGGAGAATATGAATAACCTCCGGCGAAACCGGAGGCATTGGAATGAATGAATTTAGGAACCCCGAAGTGGGTTCAACTTTATTCCAGATAAATTTAAATAGTCACACAACTAATAAAGTCGGAAACGACGAAAACAAAATGAAACAATCCTTTTTAATAGTACTTTTTGCTCTGATATCCCTGCCTCTTTTTGCGGTGGATACGGTGCTTCTCAATTTCGAATCGGCTACAGTTCCGGGCACGGTAAGTTCGTGGCTGAATTACTCCAAATCCGGAACAACGGCCAGCACATGGTCTGTTCCAAATCCTAAATCGGATGCTGTAAACAGTACCGGCAACTGTTATAAAATAGTCAAAAAAAGCGATGATCCATACTGGACAGGGCTGGAGGTAACGCTGGGCAGTACAATTTCAATTACCGCTGCCAATCAGTATTTGCATGTTTTGGTTTACAAAAATACGACTTCACGGATTGCGTTAACCTACACTCCTGAAGGAGGCAATCAAAGTTTTGATACCTGGCAATCAAATAACACAACCGGTTCATGGATTGATTATGTTTTAACGATACCAATCGGAACCAGGTTAAAAACCTTCTCCATCAAAATTGCCGATGATCCGGGAGATTACTACTTCGATCAGATTGTTCTTTCAGAAAGTGGAACTTCACTTTCCAGAACTGAGATTGCAATTGACCCGGAAATCAAAAATCAGGTGATTGAAGGCTGGGGCGCTTCGCTTTGCTGGTGGGCCAATATTATGGGGGGATTTTCCGATTCGAAGATCAAAATTATCTGCGACTGGATTACCGACCCGGTGAATGGGCTCAACATGAATATTTTCAGGTTTAACATCGGAGGTGGCGACGACCCAACGCATCATCACATGCGGAGCGACGGCGGAGATATGCCCGGATACAAAGCTTCGGCTACGGCAGCTTATGACTGGAACCAGGATGCCAATCAACGCAAAATCATGCAGCAATTAATTGCATCGCGCATCGCAAAAGCCGGGGTAAATGACATTCAGATTGTGGCATTTTCGAACTCGCCACCTTATTGGATGACCCGAAGCGGTTGTTCTGCCGGAAGTGTCGAAGGAAATGTAGGCAATTTAAAAGCAGACATGTTCGACGATTTTGCTGATTATCTGACCGAAGTCACCAAATATTATCACGACAATCTGGGCATCACTTTTAATTACATCGAACCATTTAATGAACCTGATGGCGGCTGGTGGAAAGCGCTTGGCGGACAGGAAGGTTGCTACTTTTCAAATGCCGATCAGATTACAATGATTCGTGAGCTGTATAAAAAAATGTCAGAAAAAGAGATGCTGTCTTACAGTCAGATCACAGCCAACGATGCAAACAATCTCGACAATGGCTACAATGCACTGCTGGCCTATCAAGCGGCAGGCGATATTATTTCGAAGATTGATCTGGTTTCCGTTCACACTTATGGTGGAAGCGGCAGAGCGGTATTGGCAAACTGGTCGAAGAACAACAATAAAAAACTTTGGCAGTCAGAGTCGGGTCCAATCAGTGTTGGTGGATCAAACGAACATCAGATCATGGTAATGGCAGATCGGATCATCACAGATTTGAATGATATGAAATGCACGGCCTGGCTCGATTGGCAAATCGGTGGAACCGGAAGCCCGACCAATAATCCATGGGGTCTTATCATTGGTGAATACAACGATCCATATGATCCGATCACGCGAAATATTAATTTCTATATCCGGGCACAATACAGTAGGTATATTAAAGCAGGATACGTGATAATTGACAATTCGTATCAAAATGCAGTTACTGCGTTGAGCCCCGACGAAAAGGAACTGGTGCTGGTAATTAGCAATCAGGAAGACTATACACAGAAGTACAATATTGACCTTTCAAAGTTTGCGAATTTTGGCAAAGCAAAACAAGTTCGAACCCGGGTTCAGGAATCGCTGGGAATAAAAAATTCATTGACAACTTTCAATCTGAGCGGCAATTCGTTTACCTATGATGCCCTACCCGGATCGGTGACCACTTACATCATCCCGGTTAACCAATTCCCAACTGCAATTGACAAAGTAGAGAATACAGATGGGAATTTATACTATTCAGGGGGATTGCTGCATACCAATTTCCCGGGTGAAAGAACCATCTCTGTGGCTATTTACAACCCGGTCGGACAACTGATAAAAACCGATCGTCAGGTTCCTGCTCAGGGTGTCTATCCACTTCATATTAAGAGTGGTATATACATTGTTTCAGTATTGGCCGGCGACATAAAAACCTCCACTAAAATCCTTGTTTTTGAATAAAACCACGCATTAAAATGTGCTGATACAATATTTATACAGTTTGTTACAATATTGAAATGAGAGATTCCGATTCTTATTGAATTTTGTATCTGATAAAGCCTGAGACTTAAAATTTCTGTTCAAACAATTTCTTAAATATTAATTAATCCATAATCCTATGAAAAAATTATTTCTACTTTTATTTGTGATTGGTTGCTTTTCATTTATCCCTAAAGCAGCAGAAACCAAACTATTTACCGGAGACGCAGCTCCCAGTTTATTCTCCCGGATGGACATGGTTGCATGGGCAATGGGTGAAATACAAACCGATGCCCGGTATGTAAATTTTGGAACCGTGGCAGAACCTGCATTTGCAAGAGTTACCGTAAATCCGGTTAAAACAGGTTTGAATAAATCTGACAATGCCTTGCAATTTTCTTCATTGAAAGGAAAGAGCTGGTGGCCTGATTTCGCAAACTTCGATTTGACAGATGCGATCACCATTACTGAAGCAAACAGATACCTGCATTTCTATCATTTCAGAGAAAATCTGAATCAGGGTTTCAGTGTCAACATCAATAAAGATACCCCATGGGAAGATGCGGACAAAGGAGCCAAGCGTTTTGATCTGAATCTTTCAAAAGCTGGTGTATGGGAAGATGTTGTGGTTGACCTTAAATGGTTCATGGATAACAACGAGCCTCTGTCCAGAATTTGTATTTTGATGGACCGCAACTGGGGTGGCGGCGCTGAATCACCAACAAATTATTATTTCGACGAAATTGTACTGAACGACAGCAATCTGCCACGTGGCATCACTATTTTGGCTGACACCGAAATGTTGTTCTTTCCCGGCAATACCGATTCTTACACTAAATGGGTAAGTGCATTGGATTTACAAAATGCAGAGAACACTTCTGAAATTGTAGCCAATCCTTTCACAACCGAAATGGCAGTTTTAAACTCTGCTCAAATCATGAAGTTTAATAAAAGTGCCAATGCCTCATGGTGGCAAGGTACCCGTTTCAGTTTAAACGGAACGATGAAAGTTGGAGTTGCAGGCGCTTCTTCTTTTTTGCATGTAATGGTAAATATTCCTGAAATGGAAGCAGGAAGAGACTACTATGTAATTCAGTTGAATGCAAAAGATTTTTCGGGTAAGGAAACAGACAGTGGCGATGCCATTAAATACTGGGCCGACGATAAAGGCAAATGGATTGACTGTGTATTTGATGTAACTTCAATGGGTTATGTTTCTGAGTTCTCTGTTCGTTTCGACGTTCGCCGCAATGATCAGGATGCACACATCAATTCACCAGCCGGTGTATTTTATTTGGACGCAGCTGCCATCAACGCAAGCGAAGAACAGCGTACAGTGGTAGAAGCTCCTGTGTCAGTACTAGACACCAAGCTGTTTACCGGAGACGCTTCTCCAAGTTTATTTTCCCGAATGGACATGGTTGCATGGGCAATGGGTGAAATTAAAACAGATGCCAGATACGTTAACTTTGGAACCGATGCAGAACCTGCATTTGCAAGAGTTACCGTAAATCCGGTTAAAACAGGTTTGAATAAATCTGACAATGCCTTGCAATTTTCTTCATTGAAAGGAAAGAGCTGGTGGCCTGATTTCGCAAACTTCGATTTGACAGATGCGATCACCATTACTGAAGCAAACAGATACCTGCATTTCTATCATTTCAGAGAAAATCTGAATCAGGGTTTCAGTGTCAACATCAATAAAGATACCCCATGGGAAGATGCGGACAAAGGAGCCAAGCGTTTTGATCTGAATCTTTCAAAAGCTGGTGTATGGGAAGATGTTGTGGTTGACCTTAAATGGTTCATGGATAACAACGAGCCTCTGTCCAGAATTTGTATTTTGATGGACCGCAACTGGGGTGGCGGCGCTGAATCACCAACAAATTATTATTTCGACGAAATTGTACTGAACGACAGCAATCTGCCACGTGGCATCACTATTTTGGCTGACACCGAAATGTTGTTCTTTCCCGGCAATACCGATTCTTACACTAAATGGGTAAGTGCATTGGATTTACAAAATGCAGAGAACACTTCTGAAATTGTAGCCAATCCTTTCACAACCGAAATGGCAGTTTTAAACTCTGCTCAAATCATGAAGTTTAATAAAAGTGCCAATGCCTCATGGTGGCAAGGTACCCGTTTCAGTTTAAACGGAACGATGAAAGTTGGAGTTGCAGGCGCTTCTTCTTTTTTGCATGTAATGGTAAATATTCCTGAAATGGAAGCAGGAAGAGACTACTATGTAATTCAGTTGAATGCAAAAGATTTTTCGGGTAAGGAAACAGACAGTGGCGATGCCATTAAATACTGGGCCGACGATAAAGGCAAATGGATTGACTGTGTATTTGATGTAACATCAATGGGTTATGTTTCTGAACTTTCTGTTCGCTTCGACGTTCGCCGCAATGATCAGGATGCACACATCAATTCACCGGCCGGTGTATTTTATCTGGATGCAGTAGCCATTAACGGTAGTGAAGAAGCCCGTGCAGTGGTAGATGCCCCAACCCGTGTCACCAATTTGAATAAGGACAATACAAGGATCTTTACAACAAACAGAAACATTGTTGTTGAGGGCAATGTGACTTCAATTGAAGTTTACAATATCTTAGGTGGTTTAGTGCAAAAAACCATGGTAAACAGATCCAGAACTGAAATTCCGATCTACAAAAGCGGTATCTATTTGGTAAGAACCGTGTCGAAAAATAAAAATGTTTTCACCTCGAAAGTGATTGTTAATTAGAGAAATAGGATTGAATTAAAGGGAGAGAATTTTTTCTCTCCCTTTAAATTATTTATAAAACCACAATCCAGGTATTAAAAATCGCTTTTTAAATTACTCACAACCTTTGTAAATTGTAAAACCTATGAAAAATATTTCTGAAGGAAGCTCCTTTCATAGGCTTCTTTTTGGCTGTATTCCAATACTTTTCCTGTTCCTGGGAACAGCTTGCGAAAAAGATGCCGAAGTTGACGACCTGGCCACCCGGATAATTGGCACCTGGCATCAAACTTCCCAGACTAAAAATGACCTCCCTGCCTCGAAAGACAGTTCCCGGCTGTTAATACAAATTAATGCAGACAACATCTGCATCCTTTGCGACTCATCGAAGGTGGCCGTGAAAGCCAACACAATCATAAAAAGATCCGGATGGAGCTACACAGGTGGATTATTCAATCTGGCCATCGACCTCCCGGCATCGTGGAAGCCCGTTGCTGAGCCAAATACCCTCACCCTGGAACGGACAGACTTTATGCAAGACGGAACCCTCAGTAAAACCAGGCTAACATTTGTACGGGTAGATAACATCGAAATCAAATAAAAAAGAAATGAAAACAGGATACAGATTTTTCATACTGATTTTTTCATTATTTGCCCTTTTCTCCTGCGAGGAAGAAAATTTTGAAGAAAGTACTGCGATTGGCTTGTGGAAGCAGGTTTCGGTTACAGAAGATGGCACGCCAATGACCTTGACTCCGGAGCAGGAAAGTTGTAAAATATTTATAGAGGCAAACGGAGCATTTCACTACTACCATCAATCGTTCATGAAGTACAACAGCGGCGCAGGTCCTACTAAATTCTATGGTACATGGAGCATGCTGGATGGTAAATGGATCAATTTCACCACCGAGAAATGGCAGTTCATTCCAACATTGACCAGCGATAGCAGCAAGGTTATACTGACCTATAAGAAAGATGTAAATAATAAGATTACAGGAATCGATACTTTAACAAGCGTGCAAAAACAGTGGGCACAATACCACATTCAGTCCAGATTTACCATCCTGCAATTATCTGCAAATGAGATGGAAATAAGACTAAAGACATTCGAAGGCGAGAAAAAATATGCGCTGCTTTTTGCGCCTGTTCCTTCTGATTTTATCGAACTGAAAACAGTTGCTACCGGAAAAGCCAATTACATTCCGAAGTTAGTGACCGATCAGAATTACTGGACCATCCGGAAAGAATTTCAGACTTTGAAAACCTATGTTTTTAAATTCAGAAAAGAAACCTATTGATAACTGCTTAAGAAAAATTTTATGAAGAAAACAATATTTCTTACCCTGATGGCTTTTCTGGTGTGCATGGCGACGCTTCAGGCGCAACAGAGCCGTAAAGTAAGTGGTAAGGTCGTAGATTTTAAAACCGGAGAGGAACTGATTGGTGTAACCGTAATAATTAAAGGTACTACCAGTGGAGCCATTACCGATGTAAATGGGAATTATATTCTGGATGTGACGGATGCTTCTGCTGATATCTTGATATTTAGTTATATCGGTTATGACGTGGTGGAGGAAGAGGTGAAAAATCGGACAACCATCAATGTACAGTTGAAAGAGGCAACTCAGGAACTGGGCGAAGTAGTGGTGGTTGGTTATGGTGTACAAAAGAAAGAATCCATCATCGGATCTATTTCCTCCATCAACAACAAAACACTTGTTTCGGTACCTGTTTCCAATATATCGCAATCGTTGTCCGGAAAACTGTCTGGTATTCAGGTAGTGCAAAGTTCTGGCGAAATTGGCGGTGATGTGGCCGATATATATGTTCGTGGCCGGGCTACGTGGAACAATGCCTCCCCTTTGTTCGTCGTTGATGGAATTGTACGTGCCGAATTTGCCAAAATTGATCCCAATGAAATTGAGACGATCAATATCCTGAAAGATGCTTCGGCAACAGCCGTTTTCGGGGTAAAAGGCGCCAATGGAGTTATTATTATTACTACAAAACGCGGTGTTCTGGGGAAACCAAAAATCTCCATCACAACTCAAACTGCAATCACCGAACCTATCAATATACCTCAGCCCCTGGGAGCTTATGACGCCATGAGTCTTCGGTATCTGGCAGATTGGGGTCAATATTCGACTCGCACTCCGCAAACCAAAGGTGGCACCAATGCTTACGATTTGCTTTTGTGGCGCACCGGCGCTTCACCCTGGACCCATCCGGATGTAAGATGGGTTGACAATGTGCTGAAGAAACAATCAACACAGCAACAATACAATATCAACATATCAGGTGGAACAAAAACAGTGAGATATTTCGTGTCAGGTGGATTGATCAATCAAAACGGATTCTACCAAAATGATGATCTGACCAAATATTCGCGTTTTAATTTCCGAAGCAACCTCGACGTTGATGTTTCAAAAGATCTGACAGCTTCGCTTAGCGTGGGTTCCAGGGTCGAAAACCTCAATTCTCCAAACAGCACGATATGGAGCAGTTGGGATATTTACCGGGCAGCTTTTGCAAATTCAGGAAGAGTTTATCCAATATACAACCCTGATGGATCGTATGCCGGTACAGGAAGCAATGTTGTGAAAAGATTAAAGGAAGCTGCGATCTATAAAGATGTGACAAGTACACTCGAATCGAGTTTAAGTTTGAATTATAAACTTGATTTTATTACCAAAGGTCTTTCGGCCAAAGGGCAGGTGTCTTTCGATACACAAGGCCAAGTCGGAAAATCATGGTCGAAATCGACCGCGGAATATGTGTATGATCAAGCAACAGATACCTATCAGATGTTTGGAGAAGACCGACCCTTGTCTTATGCCGGCGTTCAGAAAAATAACAATTGGCACAAGTTTTACATGGAAGCTGGCCTGAATTACAACCGCACTTTCGGAAGAAATTCGGTGACCGGTTTGTTTTTGGCCAACCGCAATGAGTTGATTCGCAATGCGGAAGTCGCTTTTGCCGATCAGGGATTGGTTGGGCGCGTAACCTACGATTTCGACAAACGGTATTTTGGTGAATTTAACGTGGGTTACAATGGTTCCGAAAACTTCCCTAAAGGTGCACAATATGGACTTTTCCCCTCTGTTGCGATGGGGTGGATGGTCACCAATGAAAGTTTCATGACACAGTCGGCGTTGGGTAAAATAATTACCAATTTAAAACTCAGGGCTTCATTGGGTTGGGTTGGAAATGATAAAAGCGATAGTCGGTTTATCTTTTTACAGGAATTCGCGAATGGCGGAGGTTATACTTTTGGTACCGGCAACAACTACTTCGGCGGTATCCAACAAGGCGACATTGCGAATCAAAATGCAACATGGGAGGTCGCCCGTAAGCTGAACTTAGGTTTTGAAGCCGATTTCCTGAATGGATTGTTCGGGGTAAATTTTGATTACTTCAACGAGTTCAGAAATAAAATCCTGACCAATATTGATGCGGTTAAACCGGATTATGTTGGAGCCGGATTTAAAGTGGCCAACATTGGGGAAACCGAAAATAAAGGTTTTGAAATTGAGGCGAAACACAATCTGAAAATTAACAAGAACTTCAGCTATTTTGTAAGAGGGAATTTTACATACAATCGTAATAAGGTTCTTAAAAAGGCCGATGCGCTTGGATTGTTGCCTTATCAAAAGGAAGAAGGTTACCCAATTGGGACTCCGCTGATGTGGAATAATACTGGCTATTTCACCAGCTATGAAGAAATTCAGAGCAGTCCGACACAACTTGGAAATAACAATGGTATTCCCGGTAACATCGAAATTATTCCCGGCGACTTAAAATTTGAGGATTTCAACAACGACGGTGTTATCAATCAGGCCGATGCTTATCGCCAGGGATATGGCACAGTTCCCGAAATGCAGTATGGAGTTACTCTGGGCGGAAACTGGAAATCGTTTGATTTTTCGGTATTGTTTCAAGGTTCCACACATGCTTTGTTTATGAAACAATGGGAAATCATGTGGGCATTCTCGAACAACGACAACGTATTCGATAAACACAATTATTATTGGGCTCCTGAGATTGGTGATGATGCGCAGTTTACACGCTTTTACGGAAAATCATGGATCAATAACGAGCGGTATTATTCTACTTATGAAGCGGGTTCCGGAACTTATATACGCCTTAAAAACATCGAATTTGGCTACACTTTACCTGCCACACTGACACAGAAAGCAAAAATGTCGGGCGTACGGCTCTATGTTTCAGGAGTAAATACCTATATGTGGGCGGCTGAAAAATACCTCGATCCGGATAACCGTGATACACGAGGAGGCCGAATGCCTGCTACACGTGCTTTCAACATCGGTTTGAATGTTAACTTTTAATTGAAATCATTATGAAGAATATAAAATATATTATCCTGTTCCTGATGTTGGGAATGATTTCCTGCGAAGACTTTTTGGATCGTGCACCTGATGTTAACCTCGATGAAGAAAAAGTCTTTACCGACTTTTTGAATGCACAACGCTTTCAGGCCGATATCTATAGCGGATTAACGGGTCGGTTTAATGCTGTTGGCAATTTCCAGCCGGTTCCTTTGTCCTCTGCCTCTGATGAGTCGGAATCGAACGCCGGTTATCACGGTACCAAACCGTTTAATATGGGAAACTACAACGGGGTGGATGCCAATATTAGTTTCTATTATACAGCCATTCGAAAAGCCAATCTTTTCCTGAAAAATGCAGAAGTGATACCTTTCCCTGATACAAAAACCAAAGACCAGATGTTGGGTGAAGTTTATTTCTTAAGGGCATTTTATTTCAATGAAATGCTGAAACGTTTTGGGGGAATGCCCATTATGACCGAAAATGATTTGTTTGTTCCCGGCGATGATTTAATGCGGCCACGTGATACTTATCGCGATTGTTTTGCATTCATCATGGCCGATTTGAATAAAGCCATCGGTTCATTGCCGGTTACGCTTAATACAAATGAGTATGGACGTGCCACAAAAGGTGCGGCAATGGCATTGAAAGCACGCATTTTGCTCTATGCTGCAAGTCCGCTTTTCAGTCAGAAAACAGGCATTTGGGGAATAGGCGGAACTGTAGATGATTGGTTGGACAAAGACGGAAAAGCATGGTGGCTAAAAGCTGCTGAGGCTGCAAAAGCAGTGATCGATTTAAAAGATGAGGGGGGAAATCCGGTTTATGCTTTGCATCAGACCAATGCCGCCAACAAAGCCGACGATTACGAAAAGCTTTTCTTTAAACGTCGCGAACAAGGCAACAAGGAAATCATTTTCCATAAACACGAAGCTCCGGTTGGCTTCAATAGCGCTGAAATAAATGTTTGGATGCCAAGCGGAGATTTCGGTGGGGCAGGAGCAGTTCAACCTACCCAGGCTTTCGTAAATCTTTTTGAAATGTCAAATGGCAAATACATTGACGAAGAAGGCTCAAACTATGATCCTGCGAAACCATATTTAAATCGGGATCCCCGTTTTTACAAAACGATTATCTACCATGAAAGTACCTGGCAAGGTGTTAAAATTGATTTGTCAAACACTACCCCTCAGTTTCCGGCAGGTACATTCCTGACGGGATATTTCGTAAGGAAATATGTGCCTGAGGAAATCAAAAAAGCTTCATCTACCACAGCCTATCACAATTGGATATTCTATCGCCTGGCCGAAATGTATTTAAATTATGCTGAAGCGATGAACGAAGTGGAAGGCCCGACAGCTCAGGTACGCGATGCAATCAATTTAGTAAGAGCCCGTTCGGGTGTTATTGCAATACCTGTCGATTTAACCGGTGATAAAAAATCAATGCGGGCCCGCATCCAGCGTGAAAGAGCGATTGAACTGAGTTTTGAAGAACACCGCTGGTGGGATGCTCGTCGCTGGAGCACAGGCGAAGAAGGCGAATTGGCAACCAAATGGTTCGGCGGACCATTTAATCGCATGGTAATCACCAAATCAGGAAGTACTGTGACCTATAAGGAGGAAGCGTATTTTACACGTATCTATCAGCCTAACAATAATTTGTATCAAATACCATTGGGTGAGATGTACAAAAATCCATTATTTGTTCAAAACCCCGGTTACTAAACCTATTCAGTCACATTAGAAAATTATAAATTATGATGACCTTAAAGAAAAAACCGGCAATATTGCTCATGATGCTTTTTTCCCTGTTTTCAATATATACGTTCGCTCAGGACAATTCTGTCATTACCGGAAGTGTAACAGACAGGGCAGGAACACCAATCAGCAATGTAAGTGTTTCGGTACTTGACGAGTTTACCCAGGTTACTACTGATAATGATGGGAAATTCAGCATCTCTACTGCACCGGGAAAAGTGCTTTTGTTTAGCAAAATTGGATTTATCCAAAAGAAATACGAGCTGGGAGACGTTGATGAAATACTCATGCAACTTGACAAAGAAACAGCAGAGCAAATCTATCAGGTTGCTTATGGAGTGCGATCAAAATCTGAACTAACTTCTGCTATTTCAACTATTTCGGCTGAAGATTTATCAAAAGCACCTGTATCAACTTTGGGAAATGC
>DAITNH010000058.1:0-9371 GCA_036834745.1 Prolixibacteraceae bacterium | reverse complement strand
CAACTATTTCGGCTGAAGATTTATCAAAAGCACCTGTATCAACTTTGGGAAATGCAATTCAGGGGCTTGGCTCCGGACTGACCGTTTTACGAAATGTTGGCGCTGAACCGGGATGGGATCAACCGAATATTTACATCCGGGGAGTCCAGACTTTTGGCGGCGGTACTGCTCCGTTGGTGATGGTTGACAATGTGGAACGTGAATTTTCGCAGTTGGATCCTGAAGAAATTGAATCGTTCACCATACTGAAAGATGCTGCTGCAACAGCGCAATATGGTATGCGCGGTGCAAATGGTGTTATTCTGGTAACTACCAAAAAGGGATTCGTTGGCAAGCCCGTTATTTCGTTAACGGCACAATACGGAATGCAGTCGGCAACCCGTTTGCCCGAGTATGCCGGATCGAAAGAATACGTTGGCTATCGGAATCTGGCTTTGCGGAACGATTACAACAAGCTTACTGACAGTGAGTTTAATTCGCTGTTCCTGAGCGATCCCAAAAACAATCCTGCAAATTACGACGGAAGCAATCCTTATTTGTACCCCAACACCGACTGGTACAATTCGTTTTTGAAAAGTAGCGCTCCTCAGCAATCGTACAAATTGTCGTTTCGTGGAGGTACCGAAATTGCCCAGTATTACGTGATGCTTGGCGTGGTTGACCAGAAGGGATTGTACAATTATACCAATGAGAATCCTGGATTTTCAACTCAGAACAACTTTTCGAGATACAATTTCAGGACTGCGGTCGATATAAAACTGAGTGAAATTCTGAAAGTTGGTGTTAATTTGGGTGGTCGCGTTGAAAACCGACATACTCCGGCTACAGGTGCAGGTACGATCATTTCAGCTTTGTCGAAGTTGCCGCCAACAATGCCAATTTTTAACGAAGACCAATCGCTTGCCGGTTCTGCAATTTATAAATACAATCCTTATGGAATGATTGCCAATACCGGGTTTCAGGATCGGTTTGGACGTTATATCCAGGGAACAACAACAGCCGATTTAAAGTTGGATATGATTTTGCAAGGGCTTTCGGCCAATGCAATGTTTGGCTTTGACGCTTCAAAACTATACGGACGTTCCAAAAGCCAGCGGTATGCAGTTTATCAGCAGAATGCCGACAATACTTACACCCAATTTGGTGAAGGTACAAGCATCGACTTGAATTATTCAGGATGGGACAGTACATTTGGTTTGATGTTAAACTATTTATTTGGTTTTTCTTACGATCGTACAATGGGTGTGAACCACCTTGCTGCCGATGTAAAATACATGCAATCGAGCATGTCGGTTGATGGCGACAATCCCGATTACCGCAATCAGGGAACTTCAGGAAGGGCTACTTATACTTTCGACAAGCGATATACTGCTGAGTTTGGCTTTGCATACAACGGATCGGAAAACTTCGCACAAGGAAGCCGCTTTGGATTTTTTCCAACCATATCAGCCGCATGGGTAATTTCAAACGAAGATTTTCTTAAAGACAATAAGGCAATTAGTTTCCTGAAGTTGCGCGGTTCGTATGGCAAAGTAGGTAATTCGAATATCGGAATTGGATATCGTTTCCCTTATGAAGCAAAGTATTACGGTGGAAATGGTTATTATTTTGGTACAGCCGGAACCGATGGTTCGTATGAGGGCCGGATTTCGAATCCTAACCTGACTTGGGAAGAATCGTTAAATACCAACATCGGTTTAGAAATCGGCTTGCTTAAAACACTGGAACTTGATTTTGATGTTTTCAGCTACGACCGCACCCAGATAATTACCGGACGCTGGAATACGCTTCCAAGCTTTATTGGCCAGGATTTACCTTACGAAAACAGCGGTTCTGTAAAAAGTAAGGGTTTCGAAATAACCTTGAAACACAGCAAAAAGGTGGGTGATTTTTCATACACTGTTCAGGGTAATGCCTCGTATGCAAATAACGAAATCACTGCACAGGAAGAAGTGGCAGGTCTGAATTCGTGGGAATACCGAACTGGGCAGTCCGTTATGCAGCAATGGGGTTTAGAGGTTAGTCCTGACAAATTTTTCAAAGATCAGGCAGACATTGATGCATCGGCAAAATCTTCGTATAGCGCTGTTCAACCCGGAGATGTAAAATACATGGATCAAAATGGCGATAACATAATTGATAGTCAGGATTTTGTGCCAATGGGAAATCCATCGGTTCCGGAATGGAATTTTGGACTTACCCTGGGCCTTGAATACAAAGGTTTCGATTTCAATGTGCTGTTTACCGGCATTGCCAACCGCAGTTTGTTTGTTGGAAACAATGTCTTCCTCGGTTTGCTCGACAATAACAATATCACGACCGAAGTTGCCGAAAACTCATGGGGAGTCAGCTCAGACCCAAAATATCCGCGTCTCACCAATCAGTTAAATCTTAATAACCTTCAGGCTTCTTCACTTTGGTTGAAAAAGGTTGATTTTTTAAGGGTTCAAACCCTTGAAGTTGGTTATAGTTTGCCGAAAAAATTGTTGAGTAAAGCAAATATCGGCGACGTGCGGTTTTTTGTGAATGGCTACAATTTATTATCATTCGATAGTATGGGCAAATACAACCTGAGTGCCGAAATTCCAAATGCCGGCGTAACCTTGTATCCGGAGATTAGGGTAATTAACATTGGTGCAAACCTTAAATTTTAAGCAACATGAAGAAATTATTTAAAATATTGTTGGTAGCCCTGTCTTTTTTCCTGACGCAGTCTTGTGAGGATTATCTGGAAAAAGACGCTACCGTAGATACCAAATTAACTTACGAACAAATATTCTCGGACGTACATTATGCACCCGGTTTTCTGAATAACATCTACAACCAGTTACCCGATGGCTATTCACGGTTTGGTGGCGCTTTGCTGGCTGCGGCCTCCGACGAAGGTGTCTGCTCAAATGTTGGTTCGCCCATCAATTTGTTCAATAAAAATGCAATTAATGCAACCACCAATCCTGATGATGTTTGGGATGATATGTATCGCGGAATCCGTAAGTGCAACATTTTCCTGAAAGAATTGGAACCGGATGGAATTATCACACAATCAAACAGTATTCCGGAGAATATCGAAGGCGTGGCCGTTCGCAATTATTACAAAGGACAAGCCTTGTTTTTAAGGGCCTTTTTTCATTTCGAATTGCTGAAACGATACGGCAACATATTTTATATCACCACAGTCCTCGATCCGTTTAATGAAGAAGAATTATTTTCCGGCGTACAATCAACGTACGACCAGGCGGTAGATGCGATTGTGAGTGACTGTGATGCTGCCGCATTGTTGATGCCTGATGCCTATCCTGACGATAGCTACAACGGTCGTCCTGTAAGCTGGACTCCGCTGGCCTTCAAATCACGTGTTTTGCTTTATGCTGCAAGCCCTTTGAACAATCCGGCAAACGATAAAGCCAAATGGCAACGTGCAGCCATTGCCGCCAAAGTTATTGTTGATTCTAAAAAATACAGGCTGGGTACGCTGAGTACTATTTTCACCTCGTTGTACAACAGTGAAATTATATTCGCAGCGAGAGCTGTTAACCGGAACGACATAGAAAACTACAATTATCCGGTTAGTTATCAAGGCCTGGGATATATGAATCCAACGGAGGATTTGGTGCAGGCTTTTGGGATGACGGCAAAAACCTATAAAAATCGCATGGCCGATTTTGATCCTTCAGATCCGTACAGCTTAGAAAATGCAAGAAAAAGAGAAGACAGGCTTAAATACACTGTATTCTTCAATGGAAGCCGGCTAAAGGATACAACTGTTTCTACTTTTGTTGGTGGAAAAGACGGTCTTTTTTCTTCGCCTACAGCAACCAAGAGCGGTTATTACATGAGTAAATTTGTTGATCAGTCGCTCGATTTGGCCAAAGGAAATACAAGTCTGCGTGCATGGGTCTATATGCGTTATGCCGAGATTCTGCTGAATTATGCCGAAGCACTGAATGAGAGCGACAATGTTGCAAACAATACAGCGATCGTTAATGCACTTGATTTGCTGAGAAACAGGGCAAATCTTCGGACTTTTGACACTTCCGACAAAACATTGCTGAAAGATCAGGATGAAATGCGCAAGTACATTAAGCAGGAGCGAAGATTGGAACTGGCATTTGAGGAACATCGTTTCTGGGATTTGCGTCGCTGGAAAGATGCCGAAACAGTCTTAAATAAGCCGGTTAACGGGATACGCATTACAAAAGACGATGCCGGAGACTTTGCCTATACTGTTTTTGAAGCTGACACCCGCGTTTTCGATCCAAAAATGTATTGGTATCCCATTCCCCGTACCGAAATACTGAAATACCGGAATGCCGGAAAAAAAATTGTTCAGAATCCGGGCTGGGAATGAGATTAAAATAACAATTGATTCACAAAAAAATATAGAAAAGACATGAAGAATAGATTCAATATTGCCGTTTTGGTCATTGCACTTGGAATGGTATCCTGCGAATCATCAGAGGATCTGAGCAAGGAACTCGACCACCAGGTTCCAGATTGCAAATCGCTGACAATCGCTGCAAACGGACAAACAAAAGTTATTGACGACAATATTTCCGGTTTGTTGTTGTGGGGTGTTGTTCCAAAAACAAATCTTGAAGTAATCACCCTGCCAACAGTAACGGCGTCCAAAGGTTCGGCCATTGATATCAGTGTTGTTATCAGCGATAACGATGCCTTAAAGACCGTTGAGATTAGTTACCCCAACTGGTTGTTTGCAAAATATATAAACTTCACAAATCCTGAAGGAGATATCCCGCTAAAACCGAAAAGCTACACTTTTACGGCAAAAGTGGTGGTGCCTGACAATGCAGTTACTTCTCCCTGGCTCGAAAACTATTACTTCAACGACGGTCAGTCGATGAAAATTACACAGTCGTACCATAGAATTGTTCTTACAGTGGTTGATGTGAATATGAATACGCGGATAATTCCGGTTTTTGTAAAAGTGGAATAACTCCAAAAAGCATGCATCAGGAATTTTGATCTGAATAGAAAAATATCCCGAAGCGGTATAAAATTAAAAAAAATAAAAAGGTACTCAGCAAAGTAAGTTGAGTACCTTTTTATTTGAGCATAAACCATTCTGAAATTAATTCCATTTTACATTATATTTTTTCTTATTTTGTCCAATTCAAATCAGCAACCTAAGTTGAATGCCTAACCAGAACCCGGAACAAATAGCCAGATATCAAATTGAACCCTTGCCTTTTGTATATATCAATACAGGATTAATAGGGCCAGCTGAAATCTGAACCAGGTCAATATCTTCAGAATACCGGACTTGAGGCTTCATGAAAATTTTATGCAAAGCCGTTCCTCCCCGAAATGCTATACTATTTCGGATGATTTCATCGGAAAACATCTCCACCAAAGCCCGCTCAATGATTAAATCCTGTTCAACTTGCGCATCGTTTGGCCAGGGGGAAAAAGCCTTCCATTCTTCTATATATCTGCGTGGTATCACTTTTCTAAATCAATATTTATGATTATTTTCCAATCGTTATCGGTCACACTTTCCTTATTTTTATGAGCGATAGATAGTGGTGTAAAATAGCAAACCTTATTCGATAAATACTTTTTTAATACATCAGATAGCACCGGATTTTGCAATACTTTATCTAATAAATAACCCAGTCTTTGTACGGTTGTAATTTGTCCGTAAAGCTGTGCTTCTTTATATAGCTTTGAGGGTTTCATTATTTCTGAAAGCTCTTCCAAAATAGGAAGCAACCGATTGATTCCACCAATTTTAGCGCTGTAAAAAATCAAGTCCAAAGCGGTAAGCTCCGGAGAAGAAACTTTGATATAACCTGCATCGGTTTTTTTTTCAATAATTCCTTCAGTATTCCATTTACTACGGGTATAAAAATTAATCGTTAGTTTGTTATTTCGAATATCCCTCAGCGCAGGAATTTTTGTAATGATCTGGGAACCCATAGGCTGTTGATGACCTGCTCCATGAATAGCGGCAGCAGAAAAAAGGCCAAAGTAATAATCCCGGTTAAGGCTTGACATTAAATCATCGGCAAAAAGATATACGGGCAACATTCCTTGTTGAGAATATTCTGGTGGTATAATCACATAAAAACCTTTCCGGATTTGGGCAATAAGATTTTTTGATTTTACCCGGAATAAACTTTGATGCAGTGCTTTTAAGGACACCGGAAATACAGCAATCAATTCTTTTAAAGTAACTGAATAGCGACCTTTTGCCCGAACAGATAACAAATAATCTTCGAGATAGTTATATGAATTGCTGCCAACTGTCATTGTATGAATGCTCGATATACTACACAAACCGTAGAATATCACAAATGTAATCCATTTGTATTTACAAACAAAATAAACAACGATAATTCACAAACACCCGAGCCCTGTATCATATAGTTGAATATCAATACGATTGTTCCCGATAGTCTTTTCGTTCCTCAAAGAGACCCATATCAACGAAGAAAACAGGAGTTACCACCACCATCCTTCAACGGTGTCGGCTCCAGCTTATCACGGTCAATCCTTTCCATAACCTCATCATTCATTTCAATAAAAGGGTCATACCAGTCAGCTTTCTTTCGCGCCCAGTCTAGCCATTCTTTTTTCTGCTCATCAAGCTGGTTTAAGTTTCGGAAATAATTCTCATATTGATTTAAATAGTCTCGCATAATTTGAGCTTGATGCCAACGATTTTGTTGGATAAGGATTGCATTAAATTTTTCTAATTCAGCATTGGTTCGCTTTTTACGTTCCAGTTCTAATTGTTTATGCTCTTTCTTGAGCTTTCTATTTCTCTCACATTGAATTTCCCATTCTCTTTCCTCAACACCTTGTTTTATAATATTTTCAACAATTTTATCAGTTTTTTCTTCCAGCTTGACATATTCAGTATCATAGTACTCTTTGCGTCGCCAGGCACGTAGTTCGATAACAAAAACTAAGTTGCCAGTGGCGATGTAATCGTATTGATCCCAGGTATATTTTCTGTCTGTTTTTAAAACTCGCTTATCCTTTTCTCTTAATCTTAATGGTATTTGTATTCCCTGAACTATGGCAATGGTTCCATGCTGAGTAACCTCAACCGAATAGCCTCTTTGAAATAATTGTTTGATGACAGCATCATAGATTGACAGCGCTCGGTCTATATGTTCAGGCGAAACACGAATGGATAGAATGGGGATTAGTCCTTCTTGATAATCCCATCTTTTACTTTGCTTTAATTTTTGTCGGCGAATAAATTCATTTTTTGCCTGTTTGACTAAAGGATGAAAATCAGTCATTTCGCCAACTTTGATTACTTTTTTTGTTCTCGTTGTTTTCTTAGGCGGCTTGATCTCAAAAGTGATAGTTCGCTTCGAATCAATTCCCTGTGGTAAGGCAATAATCTGAACATGCTTGTTGAATTTTAATTGAGACCAGTAAGCTGATGTTGGCGTAGGTATTCCCAATTCCTTACATTTTTTCCTGATTTCAGTTTCATTCAATTTCGTTCTTTTAGCAATCTTACTTATCGATTCTTTCCAGATGAGCTGATGCAGTTCATGCACCGTAAAAGTGATTTTCTTTTGTTCCATGATTTTTGACATTTAGTGAAAATTTGAATGATGTGAATTTCTCATTCTTTTCAATTTCATCAAAAACCTGATCCTGAAACGAACATGCCGCGGAAATAATTTCAAAGTTGGCGGCACAAAAAGAAAATGAAAATTAATGTCTAAAGTGGATGCTTTCTGACATGAGAGTTCCATGAGAACGCTTAATAATCAATTATTTAATATCATTATTTTCTCATGAAATTTAACTTTGAAATAACAGGCAGAAAGGCTCCTCACACCGCCCCAGGGTTAAATTTTTTGTCACACTTTTTGCAAGCCCGCACACCAATAGCACAACTTGTCCCGTTCCATCGGGATTGTCTTTTCGTTCCTCAAATCCAAAGAGCTATGCCAACCCACAAGGCAAAGGCGGTTCATTGAATTTATCCCGATTTTAGATCGGGAACCACCTCCACCGTTCCGCTTGTCCAATTTGGTAATTCCGGAGAAGTTGACCCTTAAAATAATACAGCTCTATTCGAGCAAAATATTTTTCAGGTAACTGCTATTTGCAACTAATAATAGTTACATTTGTAATACAAATAATAGGGAATGGGAACAAAAGAAAAGTTGATTGAACGGTTTAAGCGACAACCCAAAGATTTTACTTTTAATGAACTGACACGACTGTTTCAAGTTCTTGGGTTTGAGATCAGTCAAAAAGGGAAAACATCCGGCTCTCGTATTGAGTTTTTCAATGGTGAAAAAGAACTCTCGTACGGTGCTCATAAACCGCACCCGGACAGTGCGATAAAAAGCTATGTAATGAAGCAAGTTTTGGAATTTCTAACATCAAACAAGTTAATTTAGATCACATTATGGGAACATTAAAATATAAAGGCTATTCAGGAACAGTAGAATATAGCGAAGAGGATAATTGTCTTTTCGGCAAGGTAATTGGTATGAATAAAAACCTCATTAATTACGAAGGCAAAACGGTAGAGGAACTAAAAGCGGACTTTGAGGCAGGGATTGATTTATACCTTGATAGTTGCAAAGATCGGGGTGTAAAACCTCAAAAACCATACAGCGGATCACTAAATATCCGTATTCCATCAGAAGTACACAGTCAATTAGCGCTAAAAGCTCAACTGACCGGTCGATCAATTAATGCGATTATTAAAGATTTGCTAACAAGTCAACAGAACCTGATAAACGTATAGTTTCAATCAACACTGTCGCCGTAAAAAACCACAAAAGCCTCACCACCCGTCTGAGGTGCAGTCCATGAATTGTTTTACGGCCAAAGCCTTTGGCAGGTGGCTTCCGCTTCTCTCCATTATACTCCAGGGCTGCGCTTCGTTCTGTTCCCTTTCGTTCTGTTCCGTTCATTGTCAGTCACCACCTTTGCTTTTCCCAACCCAATCAGCGGTACGCCCTGCAACAATGTTTACCCCGAAAAACCCGAAGTCCCAAAGTTTTCTGAATGTCCTAACGGTATAAATGAAGTAAAAGAATATGGGAGAGTCGGTGAGCATGTTCTGGAGAATGCGGGATTCGAAGCTTAATTATTACAGTCAATAAAAAAATCGCCTAATTTCCTGCCAAAATTATATCATCAGAGGCCTACAGAAGTTTTTGAAGTCACTTTTAAACTTTCAGTGCGAAACTTGGGATAATGGAAGTTGTATGCAAATTGTGTGCAAATAAAAAATAAAGCAGTTACAAAAATACTTTGTAACTGCTTCTTTTTCAATTAGTGGGCCCACCTGGGCTTGAACCAGGGACTCCCTGATTATGAGTCAGGTGCTCTAACCAACTGAGCTATAGGCCCTAAATATTGTG
>DAITNH010000057.1:7509-22054 GCA_036834745.1 Prolixibacteraceae bacterium | reverse complement strand
CGTTGTATTGGTTACTAAATACCAGAACATTTAAGCCTGGTTTCTCAAAATACTCAAGATCGTTGAGCTTTATCTGCTGACCAAAGGAATTATTGGGATATAAATAAAAAAGAGTAATTAGTGATACTATTGCCAATCGCAATCGATGGCCTGAAATTTTGCTTTTGCTCATTGTTTTTATTTTAGTTGGTTATTGGTTTATTCTTCATTGCATTTTATTGCATACTCACCCCGTCGCATCGTTCGACTGAGCTCACGCCGAAGTCTTCGATGCTCTCCCCCTCTCTTTTTTAAAGAGAGGGGGAAGGCCGCTTGCGGACTTCGGGGTGAGTATGAAATATTTAAAATCACAATTTCTTTTTTTATGACTTTGACTAATGTTGGTAATCTCCTACTCTTTTTGTGTCCTTTTCAATTAAATAGTCCAGATTATACATTGGCCGCTCTAGGTTGTACGGGATAGGCTTTCGGCTAAACTTCTGGAAATGCAACAAACAGGCGTCTTTCCATTCGAGCGCATTGAGGCTTTGGTCGCGCAGTCTTCTCTGAACATCCACAAAGCGATCACGGTCAACAAATCGCTCTGCCTGATCCCAAACCTGTTGAAACCGGCGAACCTGCTTTACTCCACCATCATAATGATAGCACAACTCATCCCACAAGGTTCTACCGCTCTTCATTTTATAATCCCACGGCAAATGATGAAACCACAAGAGATAAGCCTCGGGACAGGTTGAAAGGTCTGCTAATTCGGAACGAAGCGGTTCCTGGTATTGGCCGACACTATTACTTCCAGATCTGGTCCGATCGAATCCAATTCCCAACGTGTCAGCCTGATGGTAATATGGAGGAGTCCAGTCTTTTCGCATTCCTTTCGGCACCCACCAAGGGCCGGGACCGTAATGTCCATTCGCAGAAAAAATGTGGTGCAGACCCAATGGCATCATGAAATCAACAATCGCTTCGCGGCTATCTAACATCATTTGTTTCACCGGCGACAGAAAATTCAGGTTCCAGTCAATGGCTGAATCATCTTTATTATCATTTGTTTTCCCAAAGGTTAGTTTGATCCATTCGTCGGCAATTTGCTCACTCCGTATAGAGCTGTTCCAGGCCAAACGTCCAAATGCATACCAGTTGGACTGGGCAAAATGGTGCCCGCACCAGTTGGCATCCAGACCAATATTGGCTACTCCTGCAATTGCAGAATGTTTCTGCGGAAAAATACTTCCATCGGTACAACGGGCAACTGTACTTCCGAGACCATTCTGGTAAGTATCACTTTGCAGGAATTCCTCCCACATGGGCGCCAAAAAGGCCAAATGGACGGAATGTCCCAAATATTCCTGTGTGATTTGCAATTCGGGCATTACCGTTGTTTTTTTCATGGCGCCAAAAAGCGGGCTGAATGGTTCGCGCGGCTGAAAATCAATTGGGCCGTTTTTTACCTGGATAATCACATTGTCGCGAAATTGTCCGTCGAGTGGCATAAATTCCAAATACGCCTGTTTTGCCCGATCTTCGTCTGAGGCGCTGTAAACAAAAGCCCGCCACATCACGATTCCGCCAAACGGATTGAGGGCATCGGCTAACATGTTAGCGCCATCGGCATGGGTACGCCCAAAATCCTGCGGCCCGGGTTGGCCTTCACTGTTGGCTTTCACCAGAAATCCGCCAAAATCAGGAATCAGGCTATAAATTTCTTTTGCTTTGTCTTTCCACCATTGGGCAACTTCAGGATTTAGCGGATCGGAAGTTTTTAAGCCGCCAATTTGTGCAGGCGATGAAAATTTAACTGAAAGGTATGTTTTGATACCATATGGACGAAGAACTTCTGCAATGGCTTTTACCCGTTGCAGATAATCGTTTGTCAGCATTAGTTGAGAAGCATTCACGTTATTGAGAACAGCACCGTTTATACCAACAGAAGCATTTGCCCGGGCATATTCCTGCCAAAGGGTTTTGTCGGTCTCGGTAACGTTCAAGGCATCGCTGCCTTTCCGCCAGAAAATAGACTGGCCGGCATAACCACGCTCAATAGAGCCGTCAAGATTATCCCAATGGTTTAGTATCCGGCGGTCGTAGGAAGGATTACAAATTTGCTCCTGAATGCCTTCTCCGGTTTGCTGACGTCGCAAGAGTTCGAAAACACCATACAAAATTCCATTTTCAGTATTGGCCTGAATGGTGTTTTTACTGATCCTGAACCCATCTCCGCGAATAGCTTTATCGGCCTTGATTACAAGATTCACAGAAGCTCCCATCTCCCCCATCCATCCCTTCTGAAGTTCCAGTTTGGCGATTGTCAATGTCGGTGAGTTTTTGGTGCAAACCACATTCACCGATTTTGGACTTGAGTTACGAAGCCAAAGATGATGCCCATCCTCTGCATATAAGCATAGGGTAAGAAAAATCAGGATAACAATACTGCAAATCTTTTTCATAGGTTTATTGGATGAATATATTATCGCATTAAATTGAATGCATCAAGCTAATTATCTGTGTGCTGAAAATTGTAAATAGTAAATTATCTAATTGTAAATACTTATTGCTTTACAATTAAAGCCCCGCCATTCCCCGGAATTGACAGTTCTATTTCTTGTTTCTTGTTCATTTTAGTCGTTGAAACTTTACCGTTTAACAGGTCGTCGTCGCTATACAATTTGAACTCTGTTCCAGCCTGAATCATAGGTAGTTTCACATTCAGCTTCAACGTTTCCTTTTGGGCATTGATACCTGCAACGTACCATTTCTCACCATGCCGACGAGCCAGCACCACATATTTTCCAGGGTAACCGTCGATAAAGCGAACTTCGTCCCATGTTGTAGGCACTTCTTTCATAAAGCTGATGGCCCATTCGGGAGCGTCGGTCAGGTTGTTGGGAGCCAAAGCAAAATGCTGAACACCACTTTGGAACAAAACCGCGGTGGCCAAAGCATAAACATCAGATGTGATTCTTTTTGATCCCCTGCCCGGGGTGTTGTTGGCGTTGTAGAACTTATTCAGTGCACTTCCGCCAAAGTCCATGCTTCCCACAGCGTTACGGATAAAGGGATGCAGGCAGGCGTTGAACGCTTCGTAATCGCAACTTCGCTGTCCGAAATGGAGATTCTCACTGGCCAAAACAGCTTCACTTGCAGCATAGTTGGGATACATGCGCTCCCATCCACGAGGTAAAGTACATCCGTGGAAAATTACCATAATGCCGAAATCGTTGGCATCGTACAAAATATCTTCGTACTGCTTCATGGTTACCTGTTTGTCGCCACCGAAAAAGTCAACTTTTATACCGCGTACCCCGATGCTTTTCATCCAGGCCATCTCTTTGCGGCGGGCGATGGTATTGTCCATAATTCCACGCGGACCTTGAGGCGCATCGTTCCAATAGCCGTTAGAGTTGTACCATAAATAAAGACCAAGGTTTTTGGTGGCTCCATATTTAGCCAGTTCGGCAATTTTTTCACGGCCAATCTGTGTATCCCAAAGGGCATCGACCAACACGGTTTCGTATGCCATGGCCGCACTAAAATCGATGTATTGTTTTTGTACATCGTAAACGGTAGCCCCGTCCATTTTCATAATCCAACTCCACGAACCTTTGGTGTATTTGTACTTTTGCGAAGCTTCGTAACGAGGTTTAACTACATCGAAAGGAACCGTCGTTTCAACAATTGGAGCCAATGTTTCACCAACAGTTATTGTTCGCCACGGAGTTTCTCCAGTTAGCGCCAGGCCGGGAGCTGCTGTACCGTTTCCATTGTTTTCTTCTTCCATCGGAAAGCCAATGGTATATAAACCTCCGGTACGACCAATCAGCCTGCTACCACAGTAACGACTATCAACACCGGTTTCGGAAATCAAAACCCATCCACTGTCTTTCACCTTAAACAAACATGGAAAAGTATAGCCATTACCCTGACCGTTTTCTCCCATCGGAGCATCTGCATTGTATGGAATCTCGTAGCTCGGCATTGTTCGTGCAAAGCCAACCATCGCTTTACTTTGCGCAGTCAGGAATGTGGTTGTTCCTTCAGGAAATACAAAACCTGAAGTTTCTTCATTCACCATACATGAAAGTCGTTCTTTCTGCGGATAAACTTTATACTGAAAAGCCACATCGTTATTGCTCACCCTGAAGATCACATCGAAGGCTGGTTTATTGTCTTTCAGGAAAGAAAAAACTCCTTCGCTGGCCCTATAATGAACTTTGCTTTGTTTGATGTTTGGCAGTTCATAAATTTCATCAACCTTCTGTTCGCTCACTTTTTCATTGAGGGTCAACCCTTGCGAAAAGTCGCCTACGTTTGTTTTCAAGCCAAGCGGTGATTCTTTTAGGAAAAGTTTGCCATTATAGTTAATACTGTAAGTTGGTGCGCCGTTGTTGGCAGAAACGTTAACAACGAGTTTCCCGTTAGGGCTAATAATTTGACTGCCTTGCGCTTTTGCAAATACAAAAAAACAGAAGAAAGTGAATAGTAACAGATTGATTTTTTTCATATTATATGTGTATAATTTGAACTTATCTTTTGATGGGCTTTTATTCAATTTGAATTGACTTTTTTAAAACCCAGTTGGTTTAAATGTTTATAGAAAAAAAGTTATAAGAATCCATACGACCCCTGCGGGGTCGAACCCCTACTTTCACTAATTTTCTATAAACATTCGATGCCTCTGGCATCTGACATAATTCATTAAATGCCTAATACAATTATCTTATTCTGAAATTTTATCGCTAATGTGGAAGTAATCGAAATCAGCATAACCACCAGGATTCTTCGACGCATAGTTGAACAAGCCGAAACGATAGCCCATAAAGTGTTCCAATCTATACTCCATTTTCAACTGATTGCCAATAGGTTTCCAGGTTTCCCCATCAAGGCTGTAGAAGAACTCTGCAATATCAACCTTGTCCCTGAAGTCACATTCAATTTTCAGGTAAACCTTGTTCTGCGAAAGCGGGATGCTTTGGATTTCTGTTGGTTTCTCGGTTTTGTTGCTCACCATAAATACAAACTTTTGTCTGTTCACGATTTTAACACCAACCTGACCGAATTTTAGCTGCAATGCGCAAAGGCCAGCAAAATCACCGTCCTTCATGTTCGAGGCATCAAGCAATGTAGTTCCGGAACAAACCGGGCCGAAGGTGCGCTGTGTCAATGTGTTTCGTGATTTTAAAAACAAGGAGTCGATGCGCCCGGTCTTCAGGCGTAAAAATCCTTTGCGTTCGGCAACCGACCACAAGCTATTGTCAGGGTTGTGGTTCCACTGCCAAACCAATGGAAGTGCTGGTTCTCTTTTTTTACGTTTGAACTCGTCGTTGTTTACAATACCCGGGATTAAGCCAGTATTTGCAGGCAAATCCAATGTTTCCGGAACTTTTCCGTCAATGCCTAAAACCGGCCAATCCTCTTCCCACTTTACAGGAACAAGGTATGGGATACGACCTACCGAACCATTGTCGCGGAATAAGTAGGCAAACCATCTGCCATCGGGAGTGTCAACAAGCCCACCTTGTGCCACGCCCTTATCCTGAAGGGCAACCTTTCCTTCCCAGGGGCCAGTAATCTTATCAGCGCGATGAACCACCACCGTGCGCATTCCGCCGCGTGGCCAGGCAATGTTAAACAGGTAGTATTTGCCGTTCACCTTAAAAATCTGCGAACCTTCGCCTAGACCAACATTGTTCCCAACAGGGGCATTGGCATCTTCAATAAGAACCCTTTCCGTCCCTTCTTTTACACCCGAAAAGTCGTCTTTTAGTTCAGCAATCCGTAGTTTTCTGACACTCCAGATGATGTAAATTTTTCCATCATCGTCGAAAAGAATGGTATGGTCATGATATGCCGGCGCAAAAGTGATTGTTTCCCACGGACCTTTTTCGATATCTTTGGTTCTACAGATATAGGTTTTGTCTGTAGTCTGTGCAAAAGTGGAAACATAGTACATACCTTTGTGATACCTGATACAACTTGCCCAAGTACCTTTTCCGTAAGTACTTTTTCCGTTTACAAGGTTCATTGCGTCAACATTTGCCAGCGTGTCGCAGGCATAATTAATCATTTCCCAATTGACCAAATCTTTCGATTTCATAATAGGCACACCGGGGCTCAGGTGCATGGTAGTGCTGCTCATATAATAGGTATCACCGACACGTATCATCGACATATCGGGAACATCGGCGTAAATGATTGGATTTTGCGCCTTGATTGTATTAAAAGAGAAACAAAAAATTACGATTAAAAACCGATAATCAACAAATGACTTAGTTTTCATAAAAATATTATTTGCTATTAATTTCATCTTCTTTAAAAAATATTCAAATTAACCTTTACCGGTATGAAACGTTACCAATTGCGGGTGATTTTCCTGTCGAGCCGTACTGCCATTGTTGCGTGTTTCGAACCTTGTTGTCCGCACCGAAATCCCATTTGATATATGGTAAATATTATGCACAGTATTCATTTCTTTATCTATTCTCAAATTGTTCTTTTCTAAGCAAATACTCTGCAAATTGCTCAGTTGTCATCTCCAACATTGACTCACATTTGTCTGCATAATTGTCAGGATATTTGTTTTTGAAATAGTCAATTATGTGATATGACGTGTAAGGATGTTCAAAATCCTTTTGTAAAAATGTTAAGTCTCTATTTGCCTGTCTTTTATACATTGTCCGCCAATGATTATACATTTGAAAATAATGTAAAACAATTTTAAAACAAACCTAACTACCTTATAACTAATGTCCCGATTGGTTCAATCGGTTATCATATCAATTTCAGCATACCCAATCCTATTACTATTTTCGGTGTTTTTCAATGCCCGAAGTTTAATATAGCGAGCTGTTACAGCTTCAAATTTTTTTGTTTGCCACAAAGGATTGTTTTTGATATTGGCGAATTCGCCTTCGCTGGCCTTTTTCCAGTTTTTGTCATCCGTCGATATATAAAATTCGTAATGGGTAATTGTACTGGGTTGCCATGAATTCTGTTCAGGATAGTATTTAAATCCGCTCAGCGTTAACGCTGCACCAAGGTCAATAACCAGGTCAACCGGAAGTTTTGTTTCATCGCCGTGGCGCCAGGCTGTTGATATATTTCCATCCAGAATTCGATGTGCTTTTTCATCTTCAATCCCTACAATTTTCCAATCTTTCCTCGGAAGTCCGAATTCCTCAACCGTCGCCGTACTGTTTTTGCCTGATGACGGTTCAACTGAAATGGCGCTTACTTTAACTTTTCCTTCGGTTAGAAAAGGGCCATTGTATTTTTCCGATTCTTTGGTTGCTTCAGAACCGTCGAGTGTATAATAAATTTCCGATTCGACATCGGCCGGAATTATACTGACTTCTCCTGCCTGATTCCGGATGATGGTTGGTGATGTCAGGATTTGAGGAGCATTGTAAATGCCGACATTCGAAATCACCGGGCACGCTTTTGAATCGGTAATATTAAAACGGAGTTTTGTTGCCGTAATCGTTGGGAAACGGAGGATGCGTTTATATCCAATGGTTGTTGCTTTTGCCAATTCCTGCCAATTTCCGTTAACCTCGGCTTCAATTGTAAAAGCTTTCACACGTTGCCCCAACCGGATATATTCCTGCGCAAGAAAACGGTTGAAGGTGGTAGGTTTTCCAAAATCGATGGTCAATGTTGCTGTTTTCAAATCGTCGTCGGTCGTCCAGTAGGTATCATTTTTTTCGTCGATTGCATTGGATGCTCCAAATTTCCGACTGTTTTCGCGAGTACTTGAAGCTTCCGCCTTTGCATTTATCACCAGGTTTTCGGCAAATGCTTCTTTTACTGCGCCGGCTAAATCAAGTGCAGCCTTTTCGTCGTTCGGATGAATCAAACCATTCGGCATTATCGGGAAGTTAAGCAGAAAAGTTCCGTTTCTCCCTACAGAATTGTAATACGTATCCATCAACTGAGGCAGGGTTTTCACCTTCGTGTCTTCCCCCGGATGGTAAAACCATTCAGGACGAATTGAAGTATTCACTTCACCCGGAACCCATGAATCTCCATCTTCAACTCCATAATGCAACATTTCAAAAGGCACATCGCCAGTTGCATTCAGTAAACTCCAGTTGGTTTCACCTACCCAACCGCCTTCGGTTCCCACCCAGCGCAAATCAGCACGGTCGCCGCCATCGTTCCAGATTACAATATTTGGTTGCAATTCACGAACAAGTTTATAGGTATTCTTCCAGTCGTAATAGGTGGTGCGGTCGATTTTGCGGTTTTCGTTGGCACCGCCGTAATAACCTGTTCCACCATTAGCGCCATCGTACCACACTTCAAAAATATCGCCATAATTTGTTAGAAGTTCGGCAAGCTGGTTCCTGAAATACGTAATGTATTCCGGCTTTCCGTAATCAGCGTGATTTCTGTCCCACGGCGACAAATAAATTCCCAGCTTCAACCCATATTCCTTGCAGGCATCGGACAGTTCGCGAATTACATCTCCCTTCCCATCTTTCCAGGGCGCATTTTTTACCGAATATTCTGTGTATTCCGATGGCCACAGGCAAAAACCACAGTGGTGCTTTGCCGTAACAATAATCCCTTTCATTCCTGCTTCCTTGCAAATCCTGGCCCATTGTCTGGCATCCAGTTCTGTTGGGTTAAACAGGCTTACATCTTCATTTCCATACCCCCACGACTGGTCGCTATAAGTATTTAATGAGAAATGGATAAAGGCATAATATTCCATTTCCTGCCAGCGCATCTGGTTTTCAGTAGGTACGGGACCAAACGCTGCCGGTGCCTCTGCTTTGTTGCAGCTAACACCGATAAATAAAAGAGAAAAAATTATTCCAAAAAAAAGGCATCGTTTCATAACGTAAAATTTTTAAAGTGAGTCAGTTTCCTGATGTATTTCAACAATCGCGTTACAAATTAAGGATGATTAACTGGTTTTACCCCTCCTTTGGTTTGAACAATTTTCTGAATCGTTCCGTCTTCGTTGTAATACATGTAATCGACACAAATGGAGCGGCGGTAGCTGCCACCTGTAGGAAGCGATCCGTTGTGATAAAAGAAATACGATTTTCCTTTGTAATCGATAATTCCAGGATGGGTGGTAAAACTGTCGGGCACATTTTCCTGAATAATTCCCTGGTAATTCCACGGCCCTTCGGGACTTGTGGCAGTGCAATATTCTATCATTTCAGGTTTGGTTCCAGCGCTTGCATAAACAAGGTAATACAAGTCTTTTCGTTTGTAAACCCATGGACCTTCGATATAATTTTTAAGGCTAAGTGTATTTATCGGACTGTCAAGTTCAATCATGTTTTCTTTCAGCTTCACCCATTTGCAACTGCCATTTCCCCAAAACATGTAGGCCTGACCCTGCCCATTCGGCAGGCGGGCGTTGTCGTCGATAAAAACAGTTGGGTCAATATCGTCCCAGGCATGTTTCTTATCGGTAGTCATTTCGTTTACAATTAAAGCTTTCCCTATTGCATCCTTAAACGGACCGGTTGGCCGGTCGGAAACAGCCACACCAATGGCTGCGCCACCTTTGCTGTTTTCATCGCTTTTATGAAATGTGGAAACGTACCAGTAGAATTTCCCGTTGCGCTCAATACACTGCGCGGCATAAGCATCGCCGGTTGCCCACGAAAAGGTATGCGGTGACAAACAAACGCCGTAAGCTTTCCATGTTACCATATCGGTGGTGGAAAACACATGCCAGTCGGGCATTTTGTAATTAGTTGCAGCCACTGATGCGGTATCGTGCCCAGTGTACAAAAACAGCGTGTCGTTAAAGACAATCGGCGCCGGATCGGCCGTAAACATGTCGGTAATAATAGGGTTTTGGGCTTTAACACCCATAAATGCACCCAAAGCAAACAGTGTTATTTTAATTCGCAATTTCATCTGTTTATAATTTGTTTTTTAATTGTCAGATGGAACTCGCCAATAATCATTCTCCTGTGTGAGAAGTAATTCTCATGGCTCGTTTCATGTGTTTATAATTTTAGTTATACATTTTCTATTCTTTATCTTAGAATAGCTACCAAACAGGATTATTTCCCCCATTCTGCACCTTCAGGAGTTCTTCTCCATTCGAAATAACCATCCAGTACCTTTAGCGATTCGGCGCTTGGTACAGGTCCAATGTAAGGTTTCTGGCCAAAATACATTACCTCGGGATTTGCATCGCTGAAGGCTCGCCATTCAGGAACGCCCTCGCTATTGGGATGTCCATATTTTGCAAAGTTGGTCCAGTAAGTTCCCATGGCTTCCGAAATTTCAAGGTCTGATGTGGTGGTTTCAGGTTTCGATTTATCGAGGTACATGAACACATAAGCCACATCCTGACCGTGTGGAGAACCGTATCCATAGCGAGGTGAATCTTCAGGATATACGGGATGCTGATCGAAATAGTAATAGAACACTTTTGATTTTCCGGTTTGAGATTGAAGTCGAGCCCAAATCCATGTTTGCCAACCAAAGGCGGCATCACGTGCAAGGTCGCGGGCGGTTTTCGGAACAGTCGTTTCTGTCGCCGGATACGCTTTAATCAGGTCATCGGCAAATTTGCCATAACGCGCTTTTACCCCAGAATAATATTCTTCAGGAGTCTTTTCACGTGAAAAGCTTGCACCTTCATCGGAATTGTAGCCAATAAGTACCGGAACATCGTTGTACTTTCCGGCTTCGTAAAGCTTATGCTGATCATCGGGAATTACGTATCCGTCAACTATTGGCCATGCGCCACCCATGCCCATTCCCATCGGAAGTTTGTCGGCTTCGATCTTGCGTAAATCGGCAATGGAAGTCGCTCCCACCTTTTGGGCATATTCAATTCCTGCCTGTTCTGCCTGTTGAAACGTTTTCATATTTTCGCCAGGAAAAGTCACTGCCCGGGTAGGGCCAAACGAACCACCACTTTGCGAAATGGCACCATGAAATAAACCTTTGGCCAGTGGTGAAGCACAAAGCATACTTACTGAAATTCCGCCAGCCGATTCACCAAAAATGGTTACTTTATTAGGGTCGCCACCAAAGGCAGCAATATTGTCTTTAATCCATTGCAGACCTGCAATTTGATCGAGCAAACCGTAGTTACCAGAAACGTTATTCGGATTTTCCGCACTCAATTCAGGATGAGCCAAAAAGCCAAGCTGACCAACACGGTAAGCAATGCTCACCAGAACAACGCCTTTCCGTGCAAGGTGTTCGCCATTGTGAACAGGCTCTGAAGTAGAACCAAAACTAAACCCGCCACCGTAAATCCAAACCAAAACAGGTACTTTTTCGTTAGCCGATTTTGCCGGAGTCCAGATGTTCAGGTACAGGCAGTCTTCACTTTTTCCTGAAGGTGGATTTCCTCCCTGAAATGGGGCTGGTGAATATTCGGTAGTTTGTTTAACGCCTTCCCATTTTTCGGCAGATTGTGGCGCTTTCCATCTCAATTCGCCAACAGGAGGAGCGGCAAACGGGATTCCTTTAAAAACCCTTAGGCTATCTTCAATGGTTCCCTGAACAATTCCTTGTTCAACCTTTACCTGTTCAGGTGGAAGTTTAGAACAACCTGTCATGATAACTGCGACTGTTAACGCTATCGAAAAAATTAAAGTCTTCATAGTTTACAAGGTTATCTATTTAAATAATAACTGTGCATATTGATGCAACGACCTTCTCCAGGTTAGCCATTCGTGGGCTGTTCCTTCCGATTCGTAATACACGTATTTAATTCCCTGTTTTTCCAGCATTTTTCTAAATGCGCCCACTGAACCGGGAAACGGATTGGGTTCTTTGGTACCCAAACCAAGCCAGAAAACCCTTATTTGCTTGTTAAATGCGGCACCATCATTGAATTTTCCATCGAGGAATGTTGCAGGATCAATTTCCGCAGTGCTCGGATAATTGGAGGTGCCGCTGAAACCGCCATAAGAAGCAAACTTGTCGAGATTGTTCATGATGATGCGCATGGTTTGGTTTGCCCCCATCGATAGTCCGGCAATAGCACGGTGTTCGCGGTCGGCAATGGTGCGGAATTTTGTATCAATCATCGGAATGATTTCATTGATAACCACTTCTTCGAACACTGAAGCAGGACGTGCGCTTGGTTCACCACTTTGTGGTTTATAAGCGTAACCGTTATCCATCACAATAATCATTGGAACAGCTTTTTTAGCCGCAATCAGATTGTCAAATATCAGGTTTGCCTTTCCTTGTGTTGACCATCCTGTTTCATCTTCAAAACTTCCGTGCTGCAAATAAAGCACCGGGTAGCGGTTTTTGGCATCTTTTTCATAGCCAGCCGGAGTATAGACAAAACACCGTCGGTACGAATTGGTAATTTTCGAGAAATAGATGTTCTCGCTTACCAAGCCGTGAGGAACATCTTTCAATGCATAAAACTCCTGATCCGCAGCCGGAATTTCAATACCACTACCCCAGCGCCCGGCACCGTAGAAATATTTGGTTCCGGGATCAGGAACAGAAGCCCCATCAATATTAAGTTGGTAGTAGTGAAAACCTTCATCTTGTGGAGCTGACTCACCTGTCCAAACGCCTTTTTCATCTTTCACGAGATCGTATTTTTTGCCTCCAATATCGAGCTGGACATATTTTGCATCAGGTGCTGAAATTTGAGTACGAACCCGACCTTCTGAATTTACCTGTGGATATTCGCGTCCAGGTTGGTTAACTGGTGTAGGTTTAAAATCTTCGACAATTGTCTGAGCAAAACACAATGAGGCAGACAATGTCCAAAATGCTACGATGGTAATTAAATTGCGTTTCATATTTTTTTTATTTACGATTTTAAAGATTTACGATTTACTATTACGATTGCAACACAAATTGTAAATAGTAAATGGCTAAATAGTACATTATTGTTATTTATTGAATAAAAGTGGTGCAAATTGGTATAAACTACGTCTCCAACTCTGCCATTCGTGGGCTGTTTGTGGAGAGACATAAAAATGGGTATTCATTCCTGCCTCTTTCAGCTTATCCGTGTTTTCTTTTGGATCGCCACCGAAGCCAGCCCGGCGGTTTTCGAGTTCGCGGCTGCCATAACTAATGAACAAGAGTTTGGTTTTTTCTTTAAAACCAGGCGATTTTTCAACATCTTCCATGCTAATGCTTCCACCGCTAAACATGCCGACATGCGAAAACACATCGGGATTGGCCAGCGTAATCACGCGGGTTTGCATGCCGCCCATTGAAAGACCGGCCATAGCGCGGTTCTTTTGATCGGCCAGGGTACGGTAATTGGCATCCACCATAGGAATGATGTCATTTATCAAGGTCTTCGTAAAGCCATCGGCCCAACCTTTAGGTGGCCATTCGCCGCCTGCGGGACGTTCACCTCTTGGTGGACCTTGCATACTCCAGGTGCCATTGTCCATTACAATGATGAAAGGTTTGGCTTTGCCTTCAGCAATCAGGTTATCCATGATAAGTCCGGCTTTGCCCTGGGCAGACCAACCGGTTTCATTTTCACCACCGCCATGTTGCAAATACAGTACAGGATATCGTTTTTGAGTATCCTTATTATCATATCCCGGAGGTGTGTAAATAAAACACCTGCGCAAACTGTTGTTGGTTTTCGAGAAATAAGGAAGCTCAATCACCTGACCGTGGGGTACGTTTTTCAACGAATAGAAATCCTGGTCTTTAGCTGGAATTTCGATACCACTTCCCCAGCGACTTGCACCATAAAAGTACAAGCTATTGGGATCAGGAACCGAAGCGCCGTCAATATTCAACTGATAGTAGTGAAAACCTTCGTCCTGTGGAGCCGACTCACCTGTCCAAACACCCTTTTCATCTTTTTTCAGGTCGTACTTTACTGCGCCAATATCGAGCTGAACTTTATTGGCCCCGGGTGCCGAAATTTGAACACGTACCCGACCTTCAGAATTGACCTGAGGGTACTCTTTGCCGGGTTGATTGACTGACGAAGGTTTAAAATCTTCGGTAATTGTCACTGTTGGAACAAGTTGTTTTTTGACTTCAGTTTGGGCACTGGCTTTGGGTACTGGTACTACCAAAATTGCTGAACAAAAAACAAGCAAAGAAAAACGAACATTTTTTTTCATATTTCATTAAGGTTTAGCAGAATTGATTGAGATTATTCAGTGGCAGATATTTTATATCCCAATACCGAAAGCATCTTTTCGGCGTATCGTTTTCCCAGTTCCCGGTACCCTGCAGCGCTGAAATGCAGATTATCGGGGCCGTCGGCACAACCTGCCGAAGAAATGACATACGAATTAGGCAGGGTATGCGGAAGTGTAACCACGATCTGGTTAAAACCGGCACAAACTCCACCCTGATCGACATTTACAGTTTCTCCCGCCAGAAGAGGTATTTCTTTTGGGGTGAGGTTCAAATCTTTCATCAGGTTGTCATAAACACCTTTCACTTTTCGTGTCCAAAGACTGTCGTTCGGGTTCGATTCGCCCTGATGAAGAAGAATGCCCTTGATAACCCCGTCCTTCTGCGCCAGTTTAGCCATTTCAACTAACCTACCGTAAGGATTTCCATCGTATTCCCTGATCATGCCTTTCATCCAGACTGGCGC
>DAITNH010000057.1:0-7409 GCA_036834745.1 Prolixibacteraceae bacterium | reverse complement strand
GCGACACTGGCGCTAAACTTTTTTACACCTTTTTTGCCAAAATCTACGCCTCTGATTTTTATCCAGTCACCGTTTTCGATGTTGCAAACATTCATTCCACCAGCTTTGCAGGTTTCGGTATAAATACCAGACTGGGCATTCATTGTTTCGGCTTCAACACGTTCAAATGGATTAACATAAGATAATTGCACCACCCCATCAACGGTATTCACCATCGTATCAATGGCACCATTGGCATTGTGCTTGAACTGATCGACGCACAGATTACGCTTATAAACCGAAGGAATTTTGGCCTGTTTTGCCACTGCGCGGTTATGATAGGCCTGGTAATACTCGCCGTTTAGTTTGAAAATTGCCTGATGGTTATTGTTGTCGTTAAGCGGTGGTTGCTTCGAAACAGCTCCCCCATAAGTAAATCCCGATGTAGGACTTGTGCTTGTCATATAATCGATACGCATTTGGGCACGCGGATTAGCCGAATAGGAGAAATAATAGGTTCCGTTGTGTTTGTGCATCCACGATGCTTCAAAGAAGTTTTTCGCTGTCAGTTGGATGGCAGGACTATCAATACTGATCATGTCGCGTTTCAATTTAATGACGCGCACATTGTTGTCGCCATTTCCTCCAAAATACATGTAGGCTTGCCCGTCATCGTCGATGAAGGTCATAGGGTCGAAAAGCCACATATTTTTGGCTGGTTGCACACCGGGAGTACTATTTTCGATTAGTGGTTTGCCAAGTGGATCAATAAACGGACCCAATGGGTTGTCACCCCTGGCCACCCCAATGCCATTTCCACTATTACCGAAATATAGGAAGAATTGACCATCACGTTCAATGGCTGAAGGAGCCCAGCTTTTACCTGCCCAGGATGCGTCTCTGGGAACTACGAAAACAATGCCGTGATCGGTCCAGTTCTTTAAGTCGCTGCTCGAAACGCATACAATTGACTTCATTTGATAACCCGACTTATCGTTGCCGGGATTTTCATCATCATTTGAACAGTAGAGATAAACCCTTCCATTATAAACCATTGAACCGGGGTCGGCCAGGTGACGGTGAGAAACAATAGGATAATCGGCTTTTGAGTATTGGCAAAATCCGATTAATACAAAAAAAAGTAAAATGGAAATTTGATTTTTGATCTTCATCATTCAATAGTATTTCGTGTGGTTTAAAGTCTGATTTATAACAATTTAATTTTCAATGATTTCAAATCCTTGATATCCGAACTTGTTCCGTAATACACTTCATATTCACCCGGTGTTACGGCCATTTTATTCTGATTCAGGTCAAAGAATTCGAATGCTGACGGATCAAGCTCAATGGTAACTTTACTGGTTTTTCCTGCTCCAACTTCAATCTTTTGGAAACCTCTCAGGGTTTTAATCGGTCCATCAGTATCGTTTACTTTTTTCACATATACCTGAACCACTTCAGTTCCGACACGTTTACCTTTGTTCGATACCGGAATTGCAACTTCAACCGTTTCGTCTTTTTTGATTTTGGTTTTACCCGGTTTTGCTTTACCAATTGAGAAAGTAGTATAACTCAGTCCATAGCCAAACGGGAACAGCGGTTTTTCCGTCATGTACCGGTAAGTACGTCCCTTCATTGAATAATCCTCAAAGTCGGGCAACTGATCGACACTCTTGTAAAATGTCACCGGAAGCTTACCGGAAGGATTGTAGTCGCCAAACAAAACATTGGCTACGGCAGTACCACCAGCCTGACCGGGATACCATGCCTGCAGAATAACCTCGCAAGATTGTGTTTCAGGTACAAGTCCCATAGCAGAACCCGAGTAATTAACAAAAATCACCTTCTTTCCGGCGTCTTTCAATGCCTTAAGCATCCGTCGCTGAATAGCAGGAAGTTCGATGTCGGTGCGGTCTCCACCCTTGAAACCAGGAACAGTCACGCGCATTTCTTCTCCTTCAAGCGAAGGTGCGATGCCACCGGCAAATACAACCACATCAGCATCGCTAACTTTCGCAATGCTAGCGGTCAGATCCATCGGCACCAATGTTCCGAAATCAAAATTCAGCATACCATCAGCATTGCCCTGCGAAAAGCTTATCTCAATTTCGTATGACTTTCCTGCCTCAACTTTCATCTGGTAAACATTGGTTGGATTGGTGGCAAACACATTTTTGACCACCATTTCGCCGTTGACAGATAAAGTTGCCCTGCCGCTGATTTGGAATTGGAACGAAACATCACACGATTTTGTCGGGATAAAAACAGTCTTGTAGCGGGCCGAGAAATCCCGAATATTAACACCGGCAGCAAAAGCGGTGGCTCCTGAAGTTGTTAAACGGAATGGCGTTGAAAGAATGTCGGTGACTACGGGTTGGCCTTCCGGAGTGCGACTGTTCCAATATTGAGCCACAAAGCCCTTTTTGCCATCAATGCTGCACTCGTGGAAGAGGCTGCTAATGGCCACATCCATGGTGCGGTCACATCCGGGTTCATAAATAAGTTGTGCTGAAGGCATAATTTTCCGCATGGCTTCGAGCAATGTAACTGTATGTGCCGGAAAACCATTGTAATTACCCCATTGCATCACCGAATCGTTGGCATTCGGTCCCATCACCGCAATTTTCAATTTCTTGTTCAATGGCAGGATATTGTTCTTGTTTTGAAGCAGTACCAGACTTTCTTCGGCCATGCGCAACGCCAAATCCTGATATTTTTGGCTGTTGACTACGGAATAAGGAATATCCCATACTGGTTTATCGTTCATTTCGCCCAATTCGAAACGGGCTTTGAGTAATCTTTTTACTGAGATATCAATCTGGCTTTCTTCAATCAGGCCAGCTTTTACGGCATCGGGCAATGTGCGAAAATCGCTTCCACATTCCACGTCGGTACCACTTAATACGGCACTGGCAGAAGCATGGGCGGCATCAGGATGGGTGGCATGGGCATTCTGGCGATAGAAATCGGCAATGGCCCAACAGTCGGAAACGACCAAACCTTTGTAGCCCCACTGATCGCGAAGTATTTGTGTCAACAGGCGGTTGCTTCCGCAGCAAGGCTCGTCTTCGTAACGGTTGTAGGCGCACATCACTTCTTTCACATCAGCTTTCTGAACCAAATCTTTGAACGCCGGCAGATAAGTTTCCCACAAATCCCGTGGCGCGATGTCCTCTGCATTGAATGAATGCCTGTTCCATTCAGGACCAGAGTGAACGGCAAAATGTTTGGCACACGCATGTAATTTGTCATATTCGGCATCATCTGGTCCTTGCAAACCTTTAACTACGGCCACTCCCATGCGACTGGTCAGGAAAGGGTCTTCACCATAAGTTTCCTGTCCTCTGCCCCAGCGAGGGTCGCGGAAAATATTGATATTGGGAGTCCAAAAAGTCAATCCCTGATAGCGTTTCAGGCCGCCTTGTTCGCTATACCTGTTTGATTTAGCCCTGGCCTCATCAGATACAGCGGTGAAGGCATCAAACAACAAATCATCGTTGAATGATGCGGCCATACCAACTGCCTGTGGAAAAACGGTTGCAAGACCGGAACGTCCAACCCCATGCAGTGCTTCGTTCCACCACTCATACGCCTTGATTCCCAACCTTGGAATAGCCGGAGAATTGTTTTGCATCAACGCCGCTTTTTCTTCCAGCGTGAGACGCTTTAGTAAATCTTCTGTCCGTTCTTTGGAACTTAATTTTGGGTTTTGATAGGGAAATTGCTGTGCCCATAAACTCACTGTTAATAACAAGCATACAGCTAGTAATAAACTTTTTTTCATGGCTGATAGGTTGGTTAGTTTAGTTCGATAATGTTTTTGCCTTTTGTTATGCCGTTTTCGTTAAAAGTATCAATGGTGAAATAATACTTCTGCGAACTATTTAAACTTCTGATCGTCAAAGACTCAGAACCAATCACCTGATAATTCTGGTACAATTTATCTTTTTGTGTTCCATACCTGATGTTATAACCAACCACTCCGGGAACTTTTGTCCAGTTTAAATTGACAATGCAACGGTCGTTTTCCTGACGAGCCAACTTCAACTCTTTAGCTTCGGCAGGGGCTGTTCCGCCGCCATTGCCAAAAACACGCAACCCGGCAATTGCAAACGTTCCGCCTGGCACCTTGTAATTGGTGAGTTTGATGTAACGCGCTTTGATTGGCTGTTTTAACTCAATATAGTCGTGCGGAATATCGGTTTTGCTCTGGGTTTTATCAGCCAGTGTTTTCCATGTTTTATTATCTGAGGAATATTCGAGCAGGTATTGATAATAAATATCCGGAACACGTCCTTTTAATTTGGCATCGTTTTCGGCATAGTTTATTTGAATGGCATTGATGGTAGATTCTTTTTCCAAATCCATGCTGATCCATTCGCCTTTGTCGCCGGTTTTTGCACTCCAGTAGGTGCGAATATCTTCATTGGCAGCATATTTTTTGGGGTGATCGGCCAGTTCAGAAGAAACTTCAACCGGTTTATTGTACGAAAGCAACATCCAGCCTGGAGATAATTCTTCAGGACCAGAAATTTTCTTTGCCGGAACTTTGAACGGGAAATCGCCAAAACCGGTATAAACATACATTGTACCATCTTTATCGAAGAAGGTTGGGAACAATCCGAGGCGACGTTCGAACATGTGTTTTACTGAAATAGTCATGGTTGAAATATGCCAGTAATTACCGTATTTATCCTGAAAAGTGCTGCTATGGCCAGCGCTTGCAATAAAACCTTCCGGTTTATATGAGATTGGATTATGCTCTGCCAGTTTGAATGGCCCAAGTGGTTGATCAGCAACATAAACGGCATCGCTATAACTTTTGTATTCCGTTCCCGGACCGGAATATTGCAGGTAATATTTACCATTGTGCTTATTCATCCATGCCCCTTCAATCCAGGGATTGTTGCCAACTTCGTTGTAATCGCCAGATCTTTCCCATCCGTAATTTTTCTTGTCGCTATTGATCACTGCAATCGGTTTTCCAATTGGATTAAGTGTTTTGGTATCCAGTTCAACAGCTTGAATTGGATTTACATTGGAGCAACCATAATAAAAATATAAACGGCCATCATCATCCACAAACAAATCAGGGTCGATCATTCCAATGGGGAAGGCTGGATTTGCCAATTTCCATTTTTCCGATTTTGGATCGGCTGTTTTAAATATTTTAACCGTAGGCGAAGCAGATGACATGAAATACAAGGTGTCATTCATTACAACTGCAGTTGGGGCATAATCTTCCAGCGGAAGATCGCTTGTAGTTATTAAATCCCAATTGATTAAATCGGTTGAATGGAAATATCCACCTGAACGGGAAGCGAATAGATAATACTCACCTTTATAAACGACCATTGTTGGGTCGGCAGCTTCGCGTCTTGGAATATTACCATCGAGACAGAAACGGTAACTTAGGTTTATTGGATTACAAATGGTTGTTTGAACCGGTTTCGATTGCGACCAGGCAACAAGTGTGTAGGTCAAAAAAACAAGGATTAGTAGAGTTTTAGTTAGTTTTTTCATTGCAAAGTTTTAATTAAATAAAAGTTGTGCAAATTAGTTGTTATTCAAACAAAGTGTTAGTGTCAGCAATACACTTTTTTATTTGTCATCAAATCTAAGGTTTTGAATTCTTTTTTTGGTACAGAATCATGATTATTGACCTTTTTCTTCGTCTTTAATCTTGCCCTCCACTTCAAATTGTATTTAGTACTGTTTTGCTAAATCGATGAGAAGTGGAACAACTGATTTGGGTTGATTTTTCCTGTCGAATAACAAAGGGTAATCAGTTCTTCCGCGCACAGGAAATCCATTTTTCCAGGAATTTGCATCGTTAACTCCCCACATGGTTACACGGGTAAAGGCATCATCGTATTTCAGGAAAAGTTTGAAGAAGTCGAGGTAGCGTTGTTCCAAAACCACATTGGCAGAATCGGGTAATCCTTGTGTGTAAGGATTTAACTTTTCCTGATAAGCAATGTTGGTGGAAATATCAGCACCTAAATTTCTGGCAGGCATAGGCAACACGCTGATGTCCATTTCGGTTACCATCAATTTTACGCCCAATGCAGCGTAAGTTTGGATGGCTTTTTCATAATCTTCCAAAGAAGGATATTTAAGCCCAATGTGGCACTGCATCCCAATTCCATCGATCCTGATGCCTTGGTCTTTTAACTTTTTGACCATGGCTGGGATGCCATCTCTTTTAGCAGGAATGGCTTCAGAATAATCGTTGTAGTAGAGTTCGCAATCGGGATCGGCTTCATGGGCAAACAGAAAGGCGTATTTTATAAAGTCTTCACCAATAATCAGGTAGAATTTGCTTTTACGGAACGATCCATTGTCTTCAATCGCTTCATTTACCACATCCCAACCTTTTACTTTTCCTTTGTACCGGCCAACTACGGTGTAAATGTGTTTTTTCATCCGTTCAAGTAACACTTCGCGTGAAACTTCCTTTCCGTCGCTACCGGTAAAAAACCAGCGGGGAGCCTGTGAATGCCAAACAAGACAATGACCAGTTACAAACTTGTTATTCTGAACCCCAAAATCGACAAACCAGCAATGGCGCGATGTTCACTGTCGTTAATTACCGGATATTTTTTTCGATAAACGGAATCAGGTCGTTGAGTAAATCCTTCTCAAAAGTGGCGAAAGCTTGCACCTTGTCCGACGCCATAATATTTTCTGTTGCCCGGTAGTCTTTCATCGCCCGGCCATTTGGCATCACCACAATCATGGGTTCAAGTTTATTTTCGGCATACAGGTTATCAAAGATCACCTGAGGTTGTCTGCCATTAAGCCATTCTTTTTCGTCACCGCCGATACCATGCAGCAAATAAAGTACAGGGTATTTTTGTCGGCGGAATAGCCCGGAGGAGTATAAATTAACGCTTTTCGGTTGGACCCAACTGATATTGATCTTTTACTTTAGCTCATCATTAATTCGCTGCAAGCTGGCTAAGTTATGTGTATCTTATTTATGTACCACTACAAATAAGTCTATTCATAAAATATGACTTTTATCTTCATATACCCCTTTCTCACAACCAAATGTGTCAATCCAGGATCATTTAACAATCGTTCAATTTCTGACTGGATAATATCCTGTACATCCTGTTTTATCTGCAAATAGTTGCGTTGCACCATTGTACTGTCCAGCCGGCGGATAACCTGAATATCTTTGTAAGCATCTTGTTCTTTTTTCAGTGCATCATGATCATTCAATATCTCGCAATGTAAAGTTTTCATGTCAATTTTACAGTCAGGATCATCAGACACCATACCCACAAACTCACCGGAACTTAGTCCTGAAATTTTAGAAGGTGGCACAGCAGATTCCAATTGTTTGGAGCGACTGATGGAGGTATCGGCGTTGTTAACCCACATTGCAGCTATCCATCCATAACAAACTGACAATCTGATTTTTG
>DAITNH010000056.1:17525-22069 GCA_036834745.1 Prolixibacteraceae bacterium | reverse complement strand
TAATTGATCGTCGTTTGGGGATTTTCCTTGATGAAGGAATCATTTTCAAACCCAATGTAGCTGTTGGCGTTGATGTCACCCGTGAAGAATTGCTGGCTAAGTTTGATGCTGTAGTTTTGGCCAATGGCGCTGAGCAGGCTCGTGACTTACCAGTTGAAGGCCGCGGTCTGAAGGGTGTTTATTATGCCATGGAATTTCTGATGCAGTCGAATAAACGTATTGCCGGCGAGATTATTCCTGAAGACATAAGTATTACTGCCAAAGATAAACGTGTACTTGTAATCGGGGGTGGCGACACTGGTTCCGATTGCGTTGGTACTTCTATCCGTCAAAAGGCGAGAAGTGTTACACAGATCGAAATTCTGCCAAAACCAACATCAAAACGTGCTGAGAACAACCCCTGGCCATACTGGCCCGCTACGCTGCGGACTTCGAGCTCGCACATGGAAGGTTGTGAACGTCGGTGGAGTTTATCAACTAAAAGGATGATCGGTGAGAATGACCAGTTGAAACAGGTTGAATTGGTTAGTGTTGAATGGGGTAAAGATGAAGCCGGACGTTGGGTAATGACAGAGGTTCCCGGAACATCTGAAACGATGGATTTTGATTTGGTTTTGCTGTCGATGGGTTTTACCCAGCCAGTGCACAATGGTTTACTTGATCAGCTGGGTATTGAATACGACCAACGTGGCAATGTGAAAGTGAATGCAAAGAAGCAGACTTCCATCGAAAAAATATTTGCCTGTGGCGATATTGAAGCCGGTGCCAGCCTTGTGGTTCGGGCCATCGAAGCCGGAAAAATTGCTGCTGTGAATGTGGATGAATATCTTTGTCCGGAATAATTTTATTAAATTCTAAAATATGTAAGGCCGTCTCAATTTAGTTTGGGGCAGCCTTTTTGTATTTACTCCGTTTTCGATAATTCAAAAGAAAAACACGATTGTAAATTTAGCTTGCGTCTTAACAATTTTAATGATTCTAAAATTGGTTTTGATCAGGTATTGTCTTAACTTTCTATTGGTCAGTTCATCGCCATTTTTTGGTGGTAAACTTTGGGTTTATTGAAAGATTGGCACAAAAATCAATGGATCTTCTTATAAAGAATCAACTGCAACTGTAAGCAAAAAATAATGCCAATAATTATCAACAATTTAATCTCAACAGTTATGGAAACTACAGATTTCACAAATCATCCGGAAGTTAAACAGATAATTGAAGAGTTGAAAAATGACAAAATTGATCAGGTTCAGTTTTCCGATATTTTGGATTCCGCCGGGAATCAATATGTTGAACTTGTACAGGAAGGTGGAGGTGTTCTTGGAGTGGCCTTAGTCGGTTATACCTATGTACTCGAACAAATGGGAATCCGGTTTTTCAGTCTTGCAGGAACTTCTGCCGGTTCAATAAACGCCATGTTGTTTGCAGGACAGGGAGATATTTCAAAACCAAAATCGGAAAAGGTTATTGAAGTGCTGGTCAATAAAAACCTTTATGATTTTGTAGATGGGAATGATGATTCGAAAAATTTTATTAAGGCTTTGGTTGAAAAAGCAAAAAGGGTAAAGCTGATCTGGAAAGGGTGGCAGATTATTGATGAAATATTCGATGATCTGGGCCTCAATCCGGGCGATGATTTTTTGAAATGGCTCACTGAATATTTAAAGAATAATGGAATAGAAACCACTTCTGATTTGTATGCAGCATTTCGGAAACTTCCTGCAGGTTTAGCGGTACGTGATGGTATTTCAAGAACAATTGACGGGCTGGAACCTCGCCTGGCAATTATTACTACAGATTTGACAACCGAAACAAAAGTTGAATTTCCGAAAATGGCCAGTCTTTACTGGGCAAGTCCCGATAATGAAAGTCCTGCCATTTTTGTCAGGGCCTCCATGTCGATTCCTTATTTTTTCAGTCCGTTACGAATTTGTGATATTCCACAGGGACCTGAAGCCAAAAAGAACTGGGAAGAACTTGTTTGTTTTATGGAAATTCCACCAACGGAATCATTCTTTGTGGATGGAGGTCTTTTATCGAATTTCCCGATCGATGTTTTTCACAATCAAAACAGAATTCCGAGATTGCCAACTTTTGGTGTCAAGCTTGGTGACGATCGCAACAGCATCAACAAGATCAACAACCCGACAAATCTTTTCGGAGCAATGTTCAAATCCTTGCGACACCTTCACGATTACGACTTTATACTAAGAAATCCTGACTATAAATTATTGATCGAAAGGATTGATATCGGTGACCATGACTGGCTCAATTTCGGAATCAGCGATGATGCAAAACTTGATCTGTTCAACAGGGGAGCCCAGGCAGCAGATAGGTTTCTTCGGAAATTTAACTGGCTTGAATACAAGAAAGTCAGAGAGCAATTAATTCAGAAAGAATAGAGTGTAAAAACTACTTTACAACGTATCCGCGTTGCGCGATAGCTTCCGTAATTTCTTTCAGATTGGTTTTTGTAGAATCGAACCTCACAAAAGCTGTCGAATCTTCGTGGTTCGCGCTGATACTGTCAATTCCGGCCAGCAAATTAACTCCTGTGGCGATGGATGCTTCGCAATGGTCGCAGGTCATTCCTTCTACTCTTAGGTTCATTTCAACATAAACGGCGGGCGTTTTATCCTTATCCGCAGGTTGTTGTTTGGGCGAACAGGCAGCTACGGCTATGCTGACGAGCGCAATAAAAAGTAATTTTTTCATGTGTTTTATGGTTTTATAACTGATTTCAGTATGTTTTCACTTCCGGTACCTGCATCGCCCATTACAGCGGTTGCCTGGCCTCCCAGCAGAATCGCAAATAAACCGGCATTCATTCTTGCAATGTAGGTTTTTCCATCGGCTTTTTCGTAAATGGCAACCCGGCATGGCATCATTGACGAAATATGCCGGTCTTCATCACTCCCTAAAACCCGCACAGCGATATCTGGCTTACAAATTGAAAATACCTTTACCGGTTTTACTTCGTGCCCATGTTTGGCCATGGTCTGCTGAAGATCGTACTGATGCGAAAGGTTCCAGTTGTTTTCTTTTACCGACTCCGTGAGGATTTCAGTTGTTTGATCAAAATTGTATTTGCTTTCACTAACGGTGAACATCAGTTTCGAAAACGAGAAATAGACAACCAATCCTGAAATAATTATTCCTGATAATAGTCCGCCTATAAAAATCCTTGAAGGTCTAAACGATGATTTCTTTGAACGTGGTGAGTTTTTCATGGTTTTATTTTTTGAAATGACAACTTAAAATAAATTTATTCGGGCATTTGTTTGTTTTTCGTTCAAACTGTCTTTACAATTTTCCAGTTGAATACAAACTATCAACGATCAGCACGATCATCATCAGCAGGTATAGAAAATTGAGCTTCAGGAAGGATGCCCTGACTGGAATATCTTTTTTTACCATTATTCCTGTGGTAAGCGAAAATAAAAGATAAAAGATATAAATGAGCAGGAAAAACATGGTTGTTGAACCTTGCAAAACGGTCAATGCAACAACAAATGCTGTTGCAATGGTAGCCAAAATCCATGTGTAACTCAACCGTTTGATCTGGTTGTCGTTAAATACTGAATTAAGACTTGGATAGCCTGCCAGCGTATATTCTTTGCCAAACATGAGCAGCAATAACCAAAAATGGGGTATTTGTCCGATGAAAAAGAACAGCGCAACCCAGATGATTTGTTCGTCAATGAGCGCCCCTCCGCCTGCAAACCAGCCAATATAAGGAGGCAACGCACCTACCAGTGAACCCGGAACGACTGCAAAGGCCGTTACTTTTTTAAGCGGTGTGTAAATTGCATTGTACGCCAGTAAAGTCAGGAAACTTGTAAAGAAGACGATCGGTGGGAAACTGGTGAGCAAAATAAACGCGCCATAAGCAAAAAACGAAATGGCTACCCAAATGGCACCTTTCAAACTTATTTTTCCTGAAGGGATGGGCCTGTTTTTGGTCCTTGGCATCAAAGCATCCGTTTTATATTCCTGAATATGATTGATGGCACCAGAACTGCACGACATCAGAAATACACCGGACATGAGCATCCAAACTTCGCCGCCCAACCAACCTGTTTTCATAGTATAACCTACAAGTGCAGACAAAGCAATGGGCAAAGAAATCCTTACTTTGCCCAGCTCTGAAATAATTTTTATCCAGGATAACAGTCTGGTTTTGGTCATTGATGTAATTCTATGAGTAATTGGTAATTCAGGGCTAAAGCCCAGTTCATTTCTATTTTATCAACCGTCACATAAATGTGACGGCAAAGAATATCGTTCTGATGATGAGTTGTGTTATATCCTTTGCCGTTTGCCTTTAGGCAACGGACCAGAGGATACAGAAAACCTGGGCTTTAGCCCCTAAACCTTTGTCTCAAATCGTTCAGTATAACTGATTCGTCATTTAAGTGTTTTCAAATATTCGGTGATTTGTGCGATATCAGCGTCTGTAAGCTGACCTTCATAAGGCAACATCAATCCCTTGTTGAATCCTTTTACCACATCGGCATTCGGATCATAAATGGATCGTTTTATGTATT
>DAITNH010000056.1:0-17425 GCA_036834745.1 Prolixibacteraceae bacterium | reverse complement strand
TTGAATCCTTTTACCACATCGGCATTCGGATCATAAATGGATCGTTTTATGTATTCGTCATCAACAGTAACCACACGTTCCTCTTTTCCGGTAACTACAGTATGTTGCCCACCGTAGATGCCCTTGAACGATGGTCCGACCAATTTCGATCCGTCAACCGAGTGACAGGCAAAACAACCAATATTTTTCATGATCCGTTTTCCGTTTTCCGTTGGCGAATCCAATGCGACTTCAACTCGTTTGGTGGTATCAACATACCATGAGTTAAATTGCTGTTCGGGCATCACTTTCACAGTGTTGAGCATGTAGGAGTGATTTAACCCGCAGTATTCAGTACAAAACAGATCGTAAAGCCCTTCGCGTTGGGCGATGAACCATATCATTTTTTCGCTGCCCGGAACTACGTCTTCTTTTACCCTGAATGAAGGAATATACAAGCTATGAATTACATCCAAAGAATTAAGATTCAGTTTTACGGCTTTATTCATCGGAACAAACAAAGTGTCGGTCTTTCTCCCATTTTCGTATTCGAAGGTGAAGTTCCACATGCGGGCAACTACTTTGATGTTGAAACTATCATCCGGAGCTTTCCTCATCGGTGCCCATCCGGCCCAACCGTAATAGAACATGACCAAAACCAGAATGGTAGGAATTACAGTCCAGATAATTTCGAGTTTCGTACTTCCTTTTATCTGAGTCGCGACTGGGTTTTTTGTTTTGTTGTATTTGTAAACGAAATACAACATCGTAAAAGTTAACCCGATCAGAAAGACAAAGGAAATGCCCATTATTATTACAAAGGACTTGTCGACTCCCTCTACAAAATTGGATGCATTTGTCGTATTTGATAAGATATACATAGCTTTTATCTGAAATAGTAGTCTAAAAATGTAATAAATATAACCGCGAAAAACACCAGTACTACAAAACCAACCATGATACGCAGAAAGGGTTGGTCGAACTTAAGGTGCATGAACCATGTTAAAACCAATATTGATTTAAGGGTGGCAAAAATCATTGCCCCCAATACTGAATACTCGCCAAGGTTTATTTTGGTAATCCCGATCGACATGAATGTCATTGCGACCAGTGCCATCAGAATATAGATGTAAACCTTGTAGGGTACGATATGATGTTTTTCATTTTCCATTTCGAATCGCTTTTATTAGTGTATTAAATAGAACAACGGGAACAGGAATATCCAGATCAAATCGACCAAATGCCAGTATAATCCGGCATTTTCGAGTAATGAAGGTCGATCGGCATGTACTGTTCCTTTCTGAACCTTGTTTAATGCCACTATTATAATAATCATCCCAATAATGATGTGAAGTGCATGAAGTCCGGTCATGACGAAATACAGACCGAAAAACAGGATTTCACCTTTTCCCATGTCGTTTAATAAATGCTCTGATCCGGGCCAGATGCCATGATCGAATTTAACTCCCCATTCAAAATATTTGTTGATCAGGAAGATAAGTGCAAGCATGATGGTGATTTCAAGCAATAGCACGGTTAATCCTTTGTTCTTTTTCTGAAGGGCTGATGTTGACATCGCTATGGTCATACTGCTAACAAGCAAAATAACTGTATTGATGGCTCCAATGGTCAGATTAAGTTCATGTCCGGCCATTTGAAAAGCTCCGGGGTTTAGAAACCGGTAAATAGCATAAACAATGAACAAACCTCCAAAAAGAAGCAGTTCAGTAAAAATAAAAAGCCACATTCCCAATTTTGATGCTTCCTGATCGTAATGGGGATCTGAATGCTGTGCTACATGTTCCATAAAGTAATATCCAATGATTAGTATTCGTAAGGTCCGTCTTTTTCGCCGTAAACTGGTATTTCATCGAAATTTTCAACCGGAGGAGGCGAAGGCACTGTCCATTCCAGTGTTTTACTGTTCCATGGGTTTATTTCAGCAATGGCTCCGTTTTTAGCCGACCGGAACAGGTTGATCACCACAATCAGCAATCCGAATGTCATAACCCATGAACCCAGCGATGAAAGAATATTTGCAGCATGGAACTCGGGTAAATAATCGTAATAACGACGGGGCATTCCCATCATTCCCAGGTAAAACATCGGTGAATACAAGGTAAGGAAACCAACGGTAAAAAAGGCCCAGCCAACTTTAGCCCAAACTTTGTCGTACATGCGGCCAAACATTTTGGGAAACCAATAGTGGATGGCTCCGAAGAAAGCAAACCCAACCCCTCCAAAAACGATGAAGTGAAAGTGTGCAACCACAAATGCAGTATCATGTACATGAACGTTGGTGGCCAGTGCGCCAAGCACCAATCCGGAGAAACCACCGATCATGAAAACAAAAATAAAGGTAACTGCCCATAAAAACGGAGCTTCAGGATTAATGGAACCCTTGTGCATGGTCGAAATCCAGTTGAATACTTTGATTGCACTCGGAATGGCAACGATGAAGGTCAATATCGAAAAAGTATATTGTGCAGTTCCGCTCATTCCTGAAGTAAACATGTGGTGGCCCCATACAAAGTAGCCTACAAAGGCAATTGCCAGTGTTGAGGCGATGATTGCCCGGTAACCGAATATATGTTTTTGAGAGAATGTCGGAATAATTTCAGAAATGGCACCCATGGCCGGAAGTATCATCACGTAAACGGCCGGATGCGAATAAATCCAGAATAAATGCTGGTATAAAATAGGGTCACCGCCCAATGCCGGATCGAATACCCCGATACTGAAAATGCGTTCCAGTGCAACCAAAACAAGTGTGATTCCAACCACCGGAGTGGCAAGCAACTGAATCCAGGCTGTTCCATAAAGCGACCAGGGGAAAAGCGGCATTTTCAACCATGTCATGCCCGGTGCACGCATCCGGTGTATGGTTACAATGAAGTTCAATCCGGTTAAAATAGATGAAAACCCGAGTACAAATGCCCCAAAAATGGCAGGCAGTAGGTTGGTTCCCGATTTAAAACTGTAGGGCGCGTAGAAAGTCCATCCGGTGTCGGGGGCTCCGTTTCCAAAAAGTACTGAGGCAATAACCAGGAATGCACCCAAAACATAGAAGTACCACGAAAGCAGGTTTATCTTCGGAAAGGCCACATCTTTTGCACCGATCATGATGGGGAGCATAAAATTGCCAAATACCGCCGGAAGTCCGGGTATTACGATCATGAAAATCATGATAACACCATGTACTGTAAATACCGAATTGTAGGTTTGTGGGTCCATGATGGTTTTTCCCGGTGCAATTAATTCAAGTTTCATGGCCAACCCAAGCACAACGCCAACCACAAACATGGTCAACATCGAATACATGTATAAAAGAGCAATCCGCTTGTGGTCGGTCGAGAATATCCAGGCGAATATTCCCTTGTATTTTCCCTTGTAATCGAGGTAGTTAACCTCGTGTGGAAGTTGAGACGCTGTTTGCATAAATCAAATATGTTTGTTTATTTTTTTTCTTTTTGGTTTGAATATCAGTACAAGGAAAAATAACATGGCCACGAATAATATCAAAGTGCCCGAAATCTTGGTTACATTAAGAACATACGCCTGTCCGACAGGGTCGTATGAAAAACAATATTGCATTATTTTGTTGATGGTTGGCGCCGACATTCCTTTCGAGGATTCGATAATTGCCATTTTGAAATCGAAGGGCAGAAAATAAATTCCGTTCAGATAACGGGTGATTTTCCCTTTCGGACTGACGACCGTTACTGATGCTGCATGTGCAAAATCCTGTCCGGTTCTCTTATACTTGAAGCCAACGGCATTGGTGCCTTTTACAATGCTTGCACTGTCAGAAACAAAAAAATGCCATCCTTTGCTGATTTGCTCTTTTTTGTCCACCAAATTCAGGTAATTGGTCTTTTTCCTGATTCCCAAATCAATGGTTTCCGAAGGATCAAAACTGATGGTTAGCACCTGATAGTCAACTCCGGCGACCAGATCCGATGCATCCATAACTTTGGCAAGTCCTTCCATCAATGGACTGCAAATACCGGGGCAACGGTAATAAACCCAGTTAATAATGGTTGGTTTGTCGATTAAGTCGGTAAGAACAACACGCTGGTTGTTTTCGTCAATCAGATAAATATCGGTTGGAAGAAATTCATCCAGATGCTCAACGACGCCAATCTCAGGATCTTTTGTCTTATCGTCAAAAGCTGTTTGTCCTGAAGAAATCATTCCAAAAGCAAGAATTAAAACAGATATAAGTAGGAGAAATTTATTGCCAATCATTCTTGAAAAATCGTTTACAATCACTTTGCTCTTTTTTATTGGGAATTTAGCCTGATTATCAGGGTTCTTCTTTTGCATTAATCTGTTACCTTGACTTTGATCCATTTCTGATTTTTGGTTTTCAACAAATTGCTTGTTGGCTCAATATCTGTTTTGCCTTAAGAAACCCAAAACAGGTTTGAATGTTTATAAAAATACACAATTTATTTGCAGCAACTGCCTTTTTCGACCATTACGTGAGGTTCCAGCTTTTCTGCTGTTGGACTGATAAATGGAATACCCAACGACATTCCCCTTAGGATAAAAAGAACACCAAGCAGAAATACAAAGTAGGGAACCACTTTTTGCATTTTACTGCGCACCCTTTGTCCGATGGCATCACTTGCCAACGTCGCCACCAACAATAACGGAATGGTTCCGATGCCGAAAAGCATCATAAAAATGGCGCCGTTCAGAACTGTTCCTGAACCGATGGCTCCTGCTATTGCCACATAAACCAGTCCGCAGGGCAGCAATCCGTTTAATAAGCCGATCATCAAAAGCGAAAAATACGAACGGTCGGTGAAAAGCTTTCTTAGCCTTGTGATCAGGCGGGCTGAAAATCCGGTGAAAAGGTTGCCGATGGTGATCTTTTCTCTGAAAACGAACGGAAACAATACGCTGATAATCATGGCTGCACCGAGCAAAATGGACGTCCATTGCTGAAAACCTGCCATATGGATTCCCTGACCCAGCAGCCCAAATAGAATACCTAAAATGCTGTAAGTGATTACCCTTCCTGAATTGTACAAGGCAGCTCCCGAAATTTTCGAAATCAGGTTGTGCTTTTTCAGCGGAAGTGCAACTACAATTGGCCCGCACATTCCGATACAATGAAAGCTGCCGATAAGGCCTATGGTTAATGGTGTAATGATGTCCATAAGGTTCTATGTTAGAGACGCACTGTAGTGCGTCTGTACAATATTTCAAGTTTCAATTTGTCGCACATAACCTGATAAATGTAGCAATGATTTTAATTTTTTATTTCTTGTTTTTTATTTCTTATTCGATATTGGTCATTGAATATTGGACATTGGTCATTTTTTAAGTCTAAGACGCAATAAATTGCGTCTCTACCGCTCAACCGCAATTTCCTCTTCCTGATAATAGGAAACCTCGTTTGCTGTCCAGTCAATTTTTACCTGATATCTTCCTTTCTCCAGGTTTTTCAGGTCGATGATTTGCGAAAAAGCAGTATCCACTTTCACTTCAAGGCTGAAATCCCTTCGTTCTTCAACAGGGCTGTAAAAATGAATATTCCCAATATATTCCTGATAGTTTGTGAGATTTGGAAAGGTCAGTTTTAAAGTGTCTGCCGAAAGTTCAAAAACAATCTTCTTCTCCAGTTCAGCTGTATTTCCAACTTTTTCGATGTGCTGCTGATAGGTGATCGATTTCTGATAATAATCGTTGTCAACCAAATCAAAATCTTGCCTAACAGCAATCGAAACCAGCACCAGCATTCCGCTGACCATCACGATCAACGCAATCACGATTCCGGTTCCCCAATTGAATTTTATCTTCATATCTCTTAAAATAAAGCCTCCCACAGCTCCTCCCAACGGAGGGGAGTCAGAATCGGCATTCGTTAGTTTTTATATTTCTCAGTTGCAAATAGAAAAGAATTTACTTTACTTCCACCATTCTTTAAGTTCTTCATTTTGCGCTTCTTTATCTCCATGCAACCATGCTTTTTGGTAGTTCTCCCAACCTTTCTCATAATATTTTTCGTCTGGAGAAAATTCACCTGCACCAACATCAAAATCTTGATTTGCTTTAGGAACGCGAAAGTCTGCCCAATTACATATTTTTTCTATGTCAGTCGAATAGCCTTTCCAAATTCCAATAAATGCGTTGTTCATATATCCATCCGATATTGACTGAATATCGTCATATTTGATTTGATTGTCAGAATTTAGATACCATTTCGAGAAAAGTTGACCCTTAAATATTCCGCCATGTTTTTGATTTGGGTTTTCTTTGAATTCGTAATCTGCAATCAGCAATCCTTGTGATTTTATTCCTTTATCCTTGTATTCATCGTCTACTCCAAAATTTAATTTTTTGGCTTCTTTTATTTCTGTAAGTTTTATTTTCCCGCCAAAATCACAAATTGTTCCTTTAACGCAACTCTTACCTGAAACGAAATATTCATTTGGAATGGTTGAACTTTTCTCGATTGAAGTTAGTTTCATTTTAATCCGCTGATGGTTCGCTCCAATAATTCCAACTATTATATGATTTTCCGTTTGAATCCATAAATTAGAAAAGTCAAATCCTTTGTAATTGTCTAAAACATTTTTAGTATTCAGTTCATCTTCGAGTAAAAAGTCAACCAGAAACTCTTCATTCGTTTGAGCAAACGAGATGTTTGTTAGGAGTAATAATATGCAAATTATTCGATTCATTTTTTGCTTGTGCATAATTTGAAATAGAGGTAAATTTATTGTTTGGATGATCCAAATTATCATTGCCCAAACTCCCTTCCCTATTCTGAGGAAGGGTTGGGGATGTGGCTATCTATCCAATGCATTCGGCCCAACAAACGAGGTCGATATTTTGTCAATCATTTTTCCATTTTCGAATATGCCAATTTCCAGATGGCTGTTCGACGATTTTACATTTTCCTTTTTCAGCACGATGAGCAGGTTACGTTTGGCAACTTCGCCTTTTTCTGCCTTGAGCGGATCTCCCATCAGGAGAATTTCACCTTCAGGAGAAAGAAGCTTTAATTCGATGCTGACTTCCGAATTGGTTTTGTTGACCATTTGCAGGTTGTATAAGTTGCTGTAATTATCCGCTCCGTACTCCTGAAACATGGTTCCGGGCGAGCGGTTGATCGACGTTTCCACATCGCCGCGAACGGTGAACAAATAGGTAATTACCGATAAGAGTACAATCAATACTGCAGAATAAGCAATGACTCGCGCATTGAACCTTATGCTTTTCCCCTCCGAAATCGATTTTTCAGACGCAAAACGAATCAATCCGCTTGGTTTTTTTACCCTTTTCATTACTGAATTGCAGGCGTCGATGCAAGCCGTACAATTGATACATTCAAGTTGGGTTCCGTTGCGGATATCGATTCCGGTCGGGCAAACTGCCACGCAGCTGTAGCAGTTGACGCAGTCGCCGTGTTCACTTCTGCGGTTTTCTGCATTTCGGCGTGGTTCGCCACGTTTGTAATCGTAGGCAACCAGAATAGTATTTACGTCGAGCATAACTCCCTGCAAGCGGCCATAAGGACAAACAATGGTGCAAACTTGCTCGCGGAACCAGGCAAATACGAAATAATGTATTCCGGTAAATACCAATGCTCCCATTAACAAGCCTGATTTTTGCAGTGGCCAGCCTTCGATGATTTCACCAAGGTTGTCGGTTCCGGCGACGTAGGAGATAAATGTTAAAATGGTGAAGAAAGAAATTAAAAGGTAAATGCTGTGTTTTAGTATTCGTTTCAGAATTTTAATTGCATCGGTCTCCTGCTCTGCCAGTTCTTTTTGTTTTTCAGCGTTACCATCGATGAGGTACTCAATGGGGCGATATAAAAACTCCAGAAAAACGGTTTGCGGACAAACCCATCCGCAGAAAATCCTTCCGTAGATAACCGTAAAAAGCACGATGAATACAACCAGCGTAATGATTGCCAAAACCAGTAAGTGAAAATCCTGCGGGTAAAAAGTAGTGCCAAACAAAACAAATTTCCGTTGCAGAAAATCCAGAAAAATCAGCGGATCTCCATTTATTTTCAGGAATGGTGCCAGGTAGAAAAAAGTGAGCAATGTCCAGGCTATAATTCTCCGGATATTGTATAGCTTTCCTTTTGGCATTTTCGGAAAAAGCCAAACCCGTTTGCCATCTTTCCCGAAGGTTGACGGCCGATCTCTGAAACTCGTTTCCTGAAAATTATCCTTGGCCTCCATTGATTAGTTCTTTACAAATTTCACCCCCTCCGGTGCTTTTGGATTTGGAGGATTTGTTCCCTGCAAACTCAAAATATAAGCGATCACATTATTGATCTGGGTTTTATTCAATTGACTTTTGTACGAAATCATGCCTTTTTCAAGAACCCCTTCATTGATTACCTTGAGTAAATCTTCCGGGTTTCCGCCATGAATCCAGTATTCGTCGGTGAAATTCGGCCCAACCAATCCTTCTCCGAATTTGCCATGGCAAACCAGACATGTTTTATCGAAAATGACTTTTCCTGCGGCAAGTATTTGTTCTTCAGTCAGGGGAGCGACAGCCGCTGTTTTCGTAGCTTCTTCACTTACCGCAACATCTGTTTTGGCTTTGGCCGCCATCATTTCTTTACGGTATTCTTTTCGTTGTACAATGTCCTCATCTTCAAATACAAAAAGCAATATCAGGTATGAAAAAGCAATGACGATGGTCACATAAAAAAGATATTTCAACCACGGAGGAAGTGGATTGTCGAGCTCTTTGATCCCGTCATATTCGTGTCCTCCAAAATATTTAATTTGTGTTGCATCATCTACTTCCTGATGAACTTCTTGTTCCTTTATTGGCTTATCTTCATTTGTTTGCATAATTCCTGGTTTTGCAATTTGTATTCAGTTTTATCTTTTTGTGTAACTACATTTTTGAAGACCAATTCTATCTCCTGCCTGCGGCTGGCAGGCGTCCGAAAAGTGGTCAAAGCATTGTTCGGCTTTATGCCGCGGACGATTTTCATCTTCTATTGTCTCTTTCTACAAATATTTCGCACCTCTGGTGTCTTTTCCCTTTTCTCCATGCCCCAAGCCCCATGCTCTTCGCCCCAAGCCCGTTGCCCTATGCTCCAAGCTTTTCATTGCCCGTGGTCATCGAATCCTCCAAAGGCATATTACTGAACTCTTCAATTTCTTCTTTCTTCATTCTGAATGCATTGATTGAAACGAAAATGAAGAAGGTGAAGAAAATAATAAAGCCTATCAGAGCATAAATTTCAACATGAAATATATTGCGTAATGTATCACCTACCATGGCTTATTTTTTTATGGGTTTGTTATTAATGTCAACTCCAAGTCGCTGCATGTAAGCAATCAAAGCGATTATTTCGCGGTTGCTGTCGGTTTGGATTCCGGCTGTCGCCAGATCTTTGGCGATGCTGTCGGCCTGTGCTTTTAAATTGGCAATGGCCTGCTGTTCGTAATTGTCGGGGTAGGGGACTCCCAATAATTTCATTGCTCTTATTTTCCCCGGAGTCGATTGAATGTCGATTTCCTTTTTGGCCAGCCACGGATAAGCAGGCATAATGGATGCCTCGTTCATTTTCTGCGGATCGATGAAATGGTTGTAGTGCCATGAGTTCGGCTTGTAATTTTTTCCGGTTTTGACTCCTTCGCGCGCCAAGTCTGGTCCGGTACGTTTCGATCCGAACTGGAACGGATGATCGTACACCGATTCGCCGGCTTTTGAATATTCGCCGTATCTTTCAGTTTCGGAGCGGAATGGCCGGATCATCTGCGAATGGCAATTGTAACAACCTTCTTTAACGTAAATATCCCTTCCCTGCAATTCGAGCGGTGTGTATGGTTTTACACTCGTGATGGTCGGAATATTTGATTTGATCAGGTAAGTTGGGATAACTTCAACGATACCGCCAATCAGAATGGCAATGGTCGCGAAAATCAGGAAGCGGATTGGTTTGCGTTCCAGAAAACGGTGTCCTGATTCTGACGATGTTTTTCCATCAGGCAATACTTCCAGCGCAGGAGCCTGTGCTTCTTCTTCGGCAACAAACGAACCAGCCTGTATTGTTTTCACCACATTGAACACCAGAATACAGAATCCGGCAACGTATAAAAATCCGCCAAATGCCCTGATGGTGTACATCGGAATCAATTGTGCCACTGTTTCAAGGAAATTCGGATACATTAAAAATCCGTCCGGAGTAAACTGTTTCCACATCAAAGCCTGGGTAATTCCGCCGATGTAAAGTGGCACCGCATAAAAAACGATGGCAAGTGTGGCAATCCAGAAGTGTACGTTGGCCAGTTTTGTTGAATAAAGTTTGGTGTTGTACAGGCGTGGAATCAGCCAGTAAATCATACCGAAAGTCAGCAATCCGTTCCACCCAAGCGCTCCGATGTGAACGTGCCCGATGGTCCAGTCGGTAAAGTGGCTGATCGCATTTACTGTTTTGAATGAAAGCAATGGACCTTCAAAAGTTGACATTCCGTAAGCAGTGATACCCACCACAAACATTTTCAGTACCGGTTCCTTGCGCACCTTGTCCCACGCACCACGAAGGGTGAGCAATCCGTTGATCATACCTCCCCAACTTGGGGCGAGCAACATGACTGAAAAAGTGGTTCCCAGCGCCTGAAGCCAGTCGGGCAGCGAGCTGTACAGCAAATGGTGCGGACCTGCCCAGATATACAGGAAAATGAGCGACCAGAAATGCACGATGGACAGTTTGTAGGAATAAACAGGTCGTCCGGAAACTTTGGGCACAAAATAATACATCATTCCCAGAAATGGTGTAGTAAGGAAGAATGCCACCGCATTGTGTCCGTACCACCATTGCACCAATGCATCCTGAACGCCTGCATAAAGCGTATAACTTTTCAGGAAACTAACTGGCACTGCCAGCGAATTGAAAATATGAAGAACAGCTACTGTAACCCAGGTAGCTATGTAAAACCAGATTGAAACGTAAATGTGACTCGTGCGGCGTTGCAAAATTGTTCCGAACATGTTCCATCCGAAAACCACCCAAACAAGCGTAATTGCAATGTCGATGGGCCATTCAAGTTCGGCGTATTCCTTACCGGTTGTAAATCCGGCGAGCAAAGTAACTGCTGCTGCCACAATGATCGACTGCCAGCCCCAGAAGTGAATTTTGCCGAGCAGTTCGCTGTACATGCGTGTTTTCAGCAAACGTTGCAGCGAATAATAAACCGCCGTAAAAATGGCATTTCCGACGAAGGCAAAAATTACGGCATTGGTGTGTACAGGCCGGGTTCGTCCGAAAGTGGTGAATTCGAGCCCGAAATTCATCCACGGTAAAAATATTTGAAGGGCAATCAGCAAGCCCGCCAATAAACCGACAATACCCCAAACAATGGTTGCAATTGCAAAATTGCGGGTCATTCGGTTGTCGTACGAAAACTTTTGTAATTCCATATTGATGTGTTTAGTTATATTTCTCATTTTTTATGAGACGCACTGTAGAGACGCACTATAGTGCGTCTCTACAGTTTACGGTTTGTCGGTCTCCATTTTCCCTTTTTCCGTTTCCTCCTCTATTTTCACCTCCGGATCTTCAAACAACATCCTGACCGATGGCGTATAGGTATCTTCGTACTGGCCATTTTTTACCGACCAGATAAATGCGATCAGGAAGGCGCCTGCCATGATGATTGCTGCAAATACCAATACGAATACTACTGACATAATTGATAGTTTAAAACCGGTAACCTTTGGCTGATAAATGTATGGAAAAACTTGCAAATGCAACTACCGACACCGAACTTATTGGCATCAGTATCGCCGCCACGATGGGGGTCAGATTTCCCTGAACAGCAAACGATAATCCCACCACATTGTACAAAAACGAAATCAGGAAACCCGCTTTCACAATGGTCATGCTACGGTGAGTAAACTGAATGAATTTATCGAGTTGTCCGAATTGTTTCGATTGCAGAATGGCGTCGCAGGCCGGAGAGAAATTGAAAACATTGTCGGCAATCACAATTCCCACATTGCTTTCATTCAGCGCTCCGGCGTCGTTCAGTCCGTCACCGATCATCAAAACCTTCCGGCCTTCCTGCTGTAATTTTCTGATATAGTTTAATTTATCTGTTGGCGATTGATTGAAATGCAGGCTTTTGTCATTCCCGAAAAATTGAATCAGGTTGGCTTTTTCAGCATCGTTATCGCCCGTTAAAAGATGCAATTCGTGTGTTTTTTGCAGTTTCCTGATGAGGTCCCGCAAGCCGGGGCGGTATTCGTTTTCGAGTTGGAAATGACCGGCAACCGCATCTTTGAAATAAATCCAGACTTCGGTTTTCAGGTTTTCCTCCGTGCTCATTTCTCCGGTCACAAAATACCGCGATCCCATGTTGATCCGGATACCATTCAACAGACCGCTGATTCCAAGCGAAGGAATTTCCTGAAAGTCTTTCACTTCCAATATCTCATCAGCTTCGATGGAATTAAAGATGGTTTTGCTCAACGGGTGCGACGAATGGAAGGCAAGTGATTTGATTATCAGCAGTTGTTCTGAAGTCAGTTCTTTCCCAACGAACCGTATATCGGTTGATTGGGCGTTGGTAATCGTACCGGTTTTGTCGAAAACAACCGTGTCAACTTTGTACAGATGTTCAATTACAGCGGTGTTTTTCAGGTAAAAACCTTTGCGCCCGTATTGCCGCATGGTACTGCCGAAAGTGAACGGAACTGTCAGCGCCAGCGCGCAGGGGCAGGCAATAATCAGTACCGAAGTAAAGGCGAAAAGTGCCAGTTCAGGCTTGTTGAAATACCAGAAAAGGCCGGAACCAATGGCGATGAGCACAATCACAACTGTAAAATACTGGCTGACGCGGTTAACAATGGTATTCAGTTTATTCTCGGCAGTGAGCGGATTTTCAACCTGGTTCCAAAGTTGGGTGAGGTAACTTTGCTGAACTTCCTTTTCGATGGTGAGCTCAATGGCATTTCCGATCTGGCGGCCACCGGCAAACACAAAGTCACCGGCTTTTTTTGTAACGGGCATCGATTCGCCGGTCACAAAACTATAGTCGATGCTGGCCGTAGCGCTTTTCAGGATCGAATCGGCAGGTACAATTTCCTGATTGCGAACCAGAATCTGATCGCCCGATTTCAGATCTTCAAGGGGAATCGTGACATTTCCGGAGTCGGTAATTTTGGTGACCGCCAGCGGAAAGTAAGTTTTGTAATCGCGCTCAAACGAAAGCGCCTGATAGGTTTTTCCCTGGTACCAGCGGCCAATCAGCATAAAAAATACGAGTCCGGTCAGCGAATCGATGTATCCGATCCCTTTTCCTGAAAGGATTTCGACCAGACTTTGGGTGAAAAGCGTGATCAATCCGAGCGCAATTGGCAGGTCGATGCTGATCATCTTTTTCTTCAGGCTCTTGTATGCTGTCAGGAAATAGTCGCTGGCGCTGTAAGTTAAAACCGGAATGGCGAGCAAAACGCTCAGCCATCCGAACAATTTTTTCATGTCGGCTTCCAGAAATTCATGTCCGGGAAGGTATTGCGGAAAGTGGTAAATCATGGCATTCATAAAGCTGAACGCTGCAATCCCGATTTTAATAAAAAGCTTTTTGTCCGATTGATCGGCTGACTTTTTATCGATGCTGTGCTGGTTAATTTCAGGAATGTAATGAATACTTACGAGCAGATCGACCAGTTGCCGCAGCGAAATTTCATTTTCGTTGAAAGTAATGTTGATCTCTTTCTTCGGAAAGTTGACGAATGATTGGATGATGCCTTTGTTCAGGCTGTGCAGGTTTTCGAGCAGCCAGATACACGATGCGCAATGTATTTCAGGAATGAAAAAACTGACCTTTGAGATGCCGCCTTCCGAAAAATTCAGGATTTTGGATTTGAATTGATCCAGATCGAGAAACGAGTATGTTTCACTGGCAGGAAGTTGCATCTCGTCGATTTTGATCCCGGCCATTGGCTCAATCTGGTAATATTGTTTTAGCTGGCTGGCATGAAGTATCTGGTAAACAGTGGAGCAGCCTGAACAGCAGAACGGATTCCCCTCAAAAATTACAGGAGATTTCCCGCACGAATTACCGCAATGGATACATTTCAAATCTTCACTCATAAGTTCAGGGCCTGGCAGTTGATTTTCGGGATAATTAAGGATTTAAACGGTGTTTTGTTCACTGGTTAAACAAAAAATAGGGAATAAATAATGTCTGAAACAATTGGCATCATCGCAATTCGTTATCAATCAGTTTAATCAGTATCAATGGCTGAATGTGCTTTTTTATTTTCCCATTTTCTTCCTGAAAACCGAGGAAATAAAGAAATACCATTTAACTTTAGAAGTCAGTATTTTTACTTCATAAAGATGGAATTGTTCAAGAAAATAATAAGGTTTTACCGTGACGGATTTGCCAATATGCCCAAATGGGGAAAACAGGTTTGGCTGGTTATTCTGATCAAACTTTTCATCATGTTCGTTATCCTGAAAATCTTCTTTTTCCCCAATTTTCTGAAGACGAACTTCAGCAACGACGCTGACCGCAGCGATCACGTACTTGAAAATTTAACCAATATCAACAAATAAATCAAAATCTATGATTGAAGGAATTGACTTATCCCTTGTAAACTGGTCGCGCGGACAATTTGCGCTGACGGCCATGTATCATTGGATTTTTGTGCCTTTAACATTGGGTTTGGCAATCATCATTGCCATCATGGAAACCCTTTATGTGAAGACCGGAAATCAGGAATGGAAACGAATTACCAAATTCTGGATGACCCTTTTCGGGATCAACTTTGCCATTGGCGTGGCTACCGGCATCATTCTCGAATTCGAATTTGGAACCAACTGGTCAAATTACTCGTGGTTTGTCGGCGATATTTTTGGCGCTCCGCTGGCCATCGAAGGCATTCTGGCCTTTTTTATGGAATCAACTTTTATCGCCATCATGTTTTTTGGCTGGAACAAAGTGAGCAGAGGGTTTCATTTAACCGCCACATGGCTGACGGCAATCGGGGCCAACCTCTCTGCTTTGTGGATTTTGGTGGCCAATGCCTGGATGCAAAAGCCGGTCGGGATGGTTTTTAATCCTGAATCGGCCCGAATGGAAATGATCAGTTTTTGGGAGGTATTGTTCTCGCCGGTGGCTGTTCACAAGTTTTTGCACACTACTTCATCGAGTTTTGTGCTGGCCTCCATTTTTGTAATTGGCATCTCGGCATGGTATATCCTGAAAAAGAGGGATGTTGTATTTGCCCGTAAAAGCATTGTTGTCGCTGCCATTTTTGGTTTTCTTTCGTCTATTTATACCGTTTCAACAGGCGATAGTTCTGCCCGTGATATTGCGAACCATCAACCCATGAAATTTGCGGCTTTCGAAGGTTTGTACAACGGAAGCGAAGGGGTGGGGCTGGTTGCATTGGGTGTTTTTTCATCGACCGAAACCGATCCGATGAACGAAAATCTAAAGGATTTCGCCATGAAAATTGAAATTCCAAATGTATTGTCGTACATGGCATTTATGGACTGGGACGCATTTGTTCCGGGAATAAACGACCTGATCAATGGCAATAAGAAATACGGAATTATGTCGGCTGCCGAAAAAATAACAAGGGGTCAATTTGCCATCCAAAAGCTGACTGCTTATAAGTTGGCTAAAAAATCTGGAGAAACCACAAAGGCCGATTCCCTGAAAACCGAAATCATGAGCCCCGAATTTCAGAAAAATTATTTCAGCTATTTCGGATACGGTTACATCAGCGATACGCATACTTTGGTGCCAAGTGTCGCCATATCGTTTTATAGTTTCCACATCATGGTAGTGCTGGGAATGTATTTTATTCTCTTTTTCCTGCTGGCCTTGTTTTATACACTGAAAGGCAAAATACACAAGCATCGTTTATTCCTTCACGCTGCCATTTGGACAATTCCGCTGGCATATCTGGCCAGTCAGTGCGGATGGGTGTTGACCGAAGTTGGCCGCCAGCCATGGGTTATTCAGGATTTGATGCCGACCATGGCCGCTGTTACCAAAATCAGTACCAGCGCAGTGCAGGTTACCTTTTGGCTGTTTGCCATTATTTTTACCACCTTGCTGATTGCCGAAATAAAAATCATGATGCGACAAATAAAAATCGGACCTAAATCTGAAGGAGGAACCACCCATGTTTGAAACTTTTTCACTTCTCACATTACAGCAATACTGGTGGCTGATTGTATCGCTGCTGGGCGCTTTGTTTGTTTTCCTGACTTTTGTGCAAGGCGGAGGTACACTTTTGTTTACCATAGCCAAAAATGAAACTGAGAAAACGCTTTTGGTGAACACACTTGGCCGGAAATGGGAATTTACCTTCACCACGCTGGTTACTTTTGGCGGAGCATTTTTTGCTTCTTTCCCCCTGTTTTATGCTACTTCGTTCGGAGGTGCTTATTGGGTCTGGATGGCAATCCTTTTCTCGTTTGTAATTCAGGCGGTATCGTACGAGTTCCGGAAGAAACCTTCCAACTTTTTAGGTGCAAGGACGTACGAAATTTTTCTTTTCATCAATGGCCTGCTTGGACCACTGCTGGTGGGCGTTGCGGTAGGTACTTTCTTTAATGGTGCCATGTTTTCGCTCGACGATATGAACCGGGTTACCTGGGGAACAGATTTTCGCGGACTGGAAGCCGTACTGACGTTTCACAATGTAGCGCTCGGATTGGCGGTTCTTTTTCTGTCCCGCATTCTTGGACTACTGTATTTTATGAATTCGGTGGACAATGCAACGATTTACGAACGTTCTAAAAAGCATCTTTTATACAATACCATTCCGTTTTTGGTCTTCTTCCTGTATTTCCTGATCGCATTGCTCTTCAAAGATGGTTTTGCGTATAATCCTGAAACTGGCGTAGTCTCGATTGAATCCTATAAATACCTGCACAATCTGCTGGCCATGCCAATCAATACCATCCTGTTTTTGATCGGCGTTATTCTGGTGTTGTATGGAATTATTTCAACGCTTCTGAAAGGTGGAACCAAAGGAATCTGGTGCGGTGGAATTGGTACTGTTTTTACTGTTTGGGCTTTGTTTATTCTGGTTGGATTCAATCATACCAGTTTTTATCCATCGGTGTACGATTTACAGTCGTCGCTGACCATCGAAAATGCTTCTTCGAGCAGATTTACTTTGGTGGTGATGAGCTACGTTTCGCTGTTTGTTCCCTTCGTGTTGGGCTACATCTGGATTGCCTGGAAAGCGATGAACAAAAAGCAAATGAGTACCGAAGAACTGGAACAAGAACACCATGTTTATTAAATCGTAAATATTTTTAATTGTAAATAAATCACTTATGTACTGGAATTCAATACTTTGGTTTTTAAGTTTGCCGGTTTTGGTCTTTATTGCCTATCTGCTGGTAAAATTTACCATTCGAAAATACGAACCCATCCTGGAAAAGCCTGTTAAAAAGGTGAATCCGGAGAAGTAA
>DAITNH010000055.1:0-22223 GCA_036834745.1 Prolixibacteraceae bacterium | reverse complement strand
AAAAAAGACAGCGTGGTTTTAGCTGGAACTCTTACCACACCAAAAAATGAAGGAAAATTTCCCGCAGTAATTTTACAAAGTGGCAGCACACCAGCATCCAGGGATGTCGATTCGAACCATCACAAATCCTTTTTAGTGCTTGCAGATTATTTGACCAGAAATGGTATTGCAGTACTTCGATACGACGGTCGGGGAGTTGGCAAATCAACTGGTGATTTTTGGAAATCAACTCCTCTTGATCTGGCTGGTGATTTGTTGGCGGGACGTGAGTTTTTGGCTTCACGGGAAGAAATAAATAACAATGAAATTGGTATAATTGGACATAGCGAAGGTGGATTGGTTGCAGCTATGGCTGCCAGTCAAAGTAAAGATTTCAATTTAATTGTGATGCTTGGCTCTGCGGGACTTAGGATGCGTGAAGTCTTTGAAGAACAGACAAGACTAAGGTTAGAGAGCGGAGAAATGAGTCGCGAACAATTTGAGCTTCTGCAAAAAACCAATCAGAGAATCTATAAAATGATGGAACTGAATTTAGATTCTAAGATGATGAAAGATTCACTGAAGAAATTTAAGGAAGCATTTATTGTGAATTATTCCGATTCGCTTGCTAACAATCCGTTAAAACGACTCCATTCCGAAATCTTATTTTCAGACATTACTGATATGAAAATCAGCCCTCATAACTTGTTCAACCTAAATGTAAATCCATCTGATTATATTGAACGAGTTTCTTGTCCGGTATTGTCATTGAGTGGGAGTAATGACAGAATGATTATTTCAACTATTAATCAGGATGCCATAAGAAAAGCACTAATTAAAGCAGGAAATAAAGATTTTCAGATCATTGAGCAGGAAGGATTAAATCATTTCTTTCAGGATTGTGAAAAAGGTACAATCACGGAAGCTCTAACAATTGAACAAACCTTCTCGCCTAAAGCTCTTGATACAATTACAAACTGGATATTAAAACATGTTGAAAAATAAAAAAGGTTGAGACGCAAAATCTTACCCCTCTATTTGAAATCCGAAATTTTAAACCAATATGACCAACAACCAAAAATCTTCTCTGCCCAAACAGCGCAATCCCTGGGCATGGGTGCCGACGCTCTATTTCGCTGAAGGAATCCCATACGTGGTGGCCATGACCATTTCAGTCATCATGTTTAAACGACTGGGAATCTCCAACACAGATATTGCTTTTTACACCGGCTGGCTGTATTTGCCATGGGTTATTAAACCGCTGTGGAGCCCCATTGTCGATCTGTTTAAAACGAAACGGTGGTGGATTGTTGTTATGCAACTCCTCATCGGTGCAGGTTTGGGAGGTATTGCGCTTGCGATTCCGTTGCCCGGTTTCTTCAAAATAACACTGATCTTTATGTGGCTGCTGGCTTTCAGCTCTGCAACACACGACATTTCAGCAGACGGTTTTTATATGCTGGGTTTGGATGAGCATCAGCAAACCTATTTTGTTGGCATCCGCAGTACTTTTTACCGCATCGCGATGATCACCGGCCAAGGACTGCTGATCATTCTGGCCGGATTCTTTGAAACGGCGACCGGACTTCCACCCATTGAAATTAATGTCAAAGCCCAACCAAATATTAATAATCAGATTACCCTTCCGGAGATCGACCAGAATACGCTTACCCATTCAGGCAATTCTTTTTTTGCGACCTTTCCAAATGAGGTTAAAATATCGACACAAAATATCCCGAAACAACAACTGGATTCAATTCGCAAAGCGGTGGCCGACCACAATCTTTCACTTGGTTTTGTAAGCAATGGGAAACAATCGGCTGCTACCAAAAATGAAGAAAAAACATCGTTGTGGAGCAGGTATATCTCTTCACCATTAAAGCAATTTCTTCAGAAACATTTCCAGAGTGAAGAAATCAGAATCGCGGATAATACTGCCGTTGGAAATATTGCAGTTGTTGCCATAAAGCTGAACGGCAAACCCGAAGATGAGAAGGAAATGATACTGAACATGAAGTGGCAGGAAGGAGATAAAAGCCTGCAACTACTCGAAGGCGAAAGACTGGCTTTTAGGTTGCAAAACTGGGAACAACCTGCCTATCTGCTGGTACAGGCCGATCCAAAACTCACCAAATCAACCGAAGCTTCATTCAAAGGAACCTCCGGAAATATCCATCTGGCCTGGAGTATTACTTTTTTAATATTGGCAGGTATGTTTGTGCTATTTTCCTTTTACCACCGTTTTATGCTCCCCTACCCTGCATCCGACCGGAAACGCGCACACGACGAAGAGAACCTGTTCAAGGCATTTTTCAATACTTTCACTTCCTTTTTCAAGCGAAAGGAAATCTGGGTAATACTTTCCTTTTTAATGTTTTACCGGTTGGGTGAAGCGCAATTGATAAAGATGGCTTCACCATTTATGCTCGACCCGCGACAATTAGGCGGTTTAGGTCTTACAACCGGCGACGTTGGATTGATTTACGGAACATTTGGAATTCTGGCATTGACGGCAGGAGGAATCCTCGGAGGATTGGCCGCCTCAAAAAATGGATTCAGATATTGGCTGTGGTGGATGGTAGCGGCCATCAACATTCCCCATCTGGCATACGTTTACATGGCTTATGCCCAACCAACCAATTACCTCATCATCAGTTTGTGTGCTGCAATTGAGCAGTTTAGCTATGGTTTCGGTTTTACTGCCTATATGCTGTACATGATTTATATTTCTGAAGGAGAAAACAAAACTGCGCATTTTGCCATTGCTACTGGTTTTATGGCATTGGGAATGATGCTTCCGGGAATGTTCTCGGGCTGGCTGCAGGAAATCATTGGCTATAAACACTTTTTTGTGTGGGTGATGCTCTGCATGATTCCTGGTATGATACCCGTCTTATTCCTGAACGTAAAACCTGAATTTGGAATCAAGAAGAAAGAAACTGATTAACTTAGGGCTATGATAAACTAAAATAACCAGCTAAGCTTTATGGAAAACCTAAACTCTTTCGATCAACTTCTGAATTACCCAGAAGAAAACGGTCTGATATACGAATCACACCACGATGAAAAAAGGTTGTACCTGTCACCAAACGATCCGTTGGTAAATACAAAATACATTGTCTTTAAAAAGCGAAACCTGATATTTTGTGCGTACGATTCGTTTACTGCAAAAATAGGTTCATCGCGAACATTTACAGGCATTTACTGTCCAATTCGGTTAAATCCTGAAATGGAATTGGAATTATCCAGGAAACATTGGTCGGATTACATCCTGCTATTCAATAAACGAAAAACCGGAGCAGATGTCATTGATCGGAATTTCACCATAACCGCCACAAAGAGATGGAACTTCGAAAGTGTCCTGAGCGAAAAAGAAGCGCACCTTTTTCTTGAATTGGAGAAACAAATTCATCCTTTGAAGCTGATCATTCAACACAATTATATCCCCATTATCAGCGAATTAAAAGGCAAGCAGGTAATCGGCCTGGAAACCAATCAATGGATCAGCACTAAGAAAGATGTTGATCAATTTCTGAATCTGGGAGGTATGTTGATTGAAAATATCATTAAAGTCAGTAGTCGATTCTTCTAATTTATTCCAGCAATTCGTAGTCATGCAATTCTTTCATAAATGATACAAAATCGTCTTTCCGTTCCGAATCCATCCAGGCCATAGCCGAGCGGGGATGTTCGTTCAACGCGCCGGTAATCAGGTAAGGCACATGGTAGCCCCAGTCAATCTTCCGGTCCCACGGAAGTACCTGCTCCTGAATAACTTTCAGCAAGGGTAATAATCGGTATTTTGGGTTTTTCAGGAAGGCGATCAGAATTTCAACCGGGCAATTGCCTGCACCACGCCCCATTCCGAGCAAAGTGGCATCGAGAAATGTTGCCCCTCCCATCAGGGCTGTAATTGTATTCGACATGGCCAACTGCATGTTATTGTGCGCATGAATCCCAATTTCTTTGCCGGGTAAAGCTTCCTTATATTTTTTCAAAAGGTGTTGTGTTGTTTCGCAATACATGCTTCCAAAACTATCAACCAAATAGATGATCGGAACACGGGATTTGGCACAATCCATAAGCGCTTCGTCCAAATCGCGTTCGTTCACTTTCGAAACCGCCATCAGGTTTATGCTCGTTTCATAACCTTTGTCCATGCAATGATGTGCCAGTTCAACAGCTTTATCCATTTGGTGCACGTAACAGGCAATGCGCATCATATCGATCACACTGTCGGCAGCGTTGGGTATATCATCAAAATCGATACGGCCAATATCAGCAAGGGCTGACAATTTCAATTTGGTATTGTTATCTCCCACAATTCTTCGCAAATCACTTTCAGCGCAGAATTTCCATGGGCCAACTTCGTTACGGCTAAACGCTTTTTCGCTGCTCTTGTAGCCAATTTCCATATAATCTACGCCAGCTTCCACACAGGCATCGTAAACTCCTCTAACAAATTCGTCGCTAAACTGCCATTTATTCATCAATCCACCATCGCGAACGGTACAATCGAGAACTTTAATATCCGCTTTATACATTTTGAAATATTTTGGGTTAAATAGTTGAATTCTCCTTTTTCATGAAAAGATCCATCTCTTTCTGCACGTTCCAGTTAATGAGGGTTTTGTAAATTCCCTCAAATAAATCCGGATCAAGACCGGATTGTGTGGCCCATTCCCTGCGTTTTTTCAGTAATTCCACCTGCCGGTCGTGTGCAACAATACCTTCAGTATCGGTTTTGAATTTTACAATCTCCTTCACGTATTCCAGCCGTTTTCCGAACAAAGCAAAAATCTGGTGGTCAATCGTATCAATACAATCCCTTATTTCCTGAATATTAATACATTCTTTGGCCTCTTTCATTTCAATACATTTTGGCGCAAAAATAACGATCTAAAATGATTTACCGAATAAATACATCAATTTAAAACCAAAACAGATAAGAAACATGCTTTTTGAAAGGTAAATAAAGGAATCACTGATTAAACACAAACGAAATGATATTGGCACCCATCTGCAAGGCTTTCTGGCGGACATCTTCGGGGTCGTTGTGAACAGAACGATCTTCCCAACCATCGCCCAAATCGCTTTCGAAGCTGTAAAAACACACCAGCCGACCTTTATTTATCAGACCGAAACCCTGAGCTGGCTTTCCATCGTGCTCGTGTATTTTGGGCAGTCCTTCGGGGAAACGGTATTTTTGAGAATAAATGGGATGGTTAAAAGGAAGTTCGATGAAATCAAGTTCAGGAAATACCTTTTTCATTTCGCGGCGGATAAAAGGATCAATCCCATAGTTATCGCTGATATGCAGAAATCCTCCTGATTCGAGATAGGTTCGCAAATTTACGGCATCCGCATCCGAGAAAACCACATTTCCATGACCAGTCATATCAACGTAAGCGTAATTGAACAGATCGATACTCCCCGGTTCAACAGCTCCGGCAACAGGATCGATGTTGGTCTTCAGGTTATCGTTGCAAAAGGCGATCATGTTTGGCAAAGCAGTGGGATTCGAATACCAGTCGCCACCTCCACCGTATTTCAGCACGGCAATTTTAACCGAAGTCGCCTGCGCAAAAACCATTGCCGGTAAAATTATCAGGATTATAAATCCAAGTTTCTTCATTTCAAGCATTATCCGTAATTCAGGTTGCCAAAGATAAAAATATTGAATGGTTTCGAAGGGCTTTGCGGGTGATTTCGGCAGAGAACAATTTTCCCGGAAATATTTCCCAAATTTGTCGGCGCTGTTCAAAAACCTAAAGCTGAGGTAATCGTTTAAGACATGGCTGAAAGTTTAGCGAAAAAGAAGAATTAATTCCAGTTACAAAAAGAAATTAAAATGAAGAGTTTTACAACCCAATCGCTCAATATACCTTTTCCGAAGAAAGACCAGCACAATGCACTGGCAATGCCCATCTACGAATCTGTTGCTTTCGAATTTGCCACTGCTGAGGATATCGCGGCAAACTTCAGGGGAGAATTGCCGGCGCACACCTACTCGCGTACCAGCAATCCAACAGTCGAATACTTCGAACTCAAGATAAAGGCTTTGACAGGCGCTCATCAGGTGCTGGCTTTGTCGTCAGGAATGGCAGCAATATCGGCTACCATGCTGGCAATTTGCAAACAGGGCGACAATATCATTTCGGGTAATCACCTTTTTGGGCATACACTTGCGCTTTTCGAACAAAGTTTGTCGGCCTACGGACTGGAAACCCGCTTTGTTGACACCACCAAACCGGATTTCATAGAACCCCTGATCGACGAAAATACACGCGCAATTTATTTTGAGACTGTTACAAATCCTCAGCTGGAAGTAGCCGACATCAGCCGTTTGGCCGAAATTGCAAACAAACACAACCTATTGCTGATTGCCGACAGCACTGTTACACCTCCTTCTGTTTTTAGTTCCAAATCGCTGGGCGTACACGTGGAAGTGATGTCAACCACCAAATTTATTTCAGGCGGAGCTACTGCTGTTGGCGGAGTAATTATCGACAACGGATTGTACGACTGGAGCAAAAATCCTAATTGCCTGGCCTTCTCTAAAAAATTTGGGAAAGATGCATTTATTGCTCGTCTCAGGAAAAATTACTACCGCAATTTTGGTATGCCAATGACCGCGCATTCGGCCAATTATATGATTGCCGGACTCGATATTCTGGAATTGCGGGTTGAACGTTGTTACCGGAATTGCATAAAACTGGGGGAATACTTTCAGCAAAATCCGAAAGTAACACGGGTTGATTATCCGGGATTGGAAGTTTCTCCATATTATGATTTATCGATGAGCCAGTTTAGCGGTGTGCCGGGAACGGTAATGACTTTTGATCTGGAAAGTCAGGCTGCATGTTACCAATTTATGAACCGTCTGAAAATTATCCGCCGGGCTACCAACCTTAATGATAACAAATCACTGATCATTCATCCGTATTCAACCATTTATGCTGAATTTTCGGAACATGAAAGGGGCAAGATGGGAATTCGCCCAACAATGATGCGCCTCTCGGTTGGAATCGAAGGAGCTGAAGATTTAATTGAAGATATGGAACAGGCGCTCAAAATGTGATTACGGCCTAAAAAACTTCGATCTTGCTCTTATTTGGCTCGATCAATCCTTTGGTTTGAGCGACATGCTTAATGAGATCGATCGCATCGTTTGTATTCAGTTTCGACAAATTGATTGTCAGGTCAAAATCAACTTCAACGCTGATTTCGGTAGCGATTCGCTTTATGAAACTCAGTCGTTCCTTCTCCGTTTTATCTATGAAATCGATTGCTTCCCTCATATTGAGGTTATTTTTTTCCATGATTTGCCTGACCCGCCAATCCTGGGGAGCAGTCAATTTTATGAAAAGGGATTTTTCGATATCACGGGCAATAATATGTCCTGCCCGACCTACAATAATGTAATGACCCTCGTTTGCAAAACTGGAAATTAGTTCAATGATGGTTTTATTGATTTTTCTGTCGCTTTTAAATCTTTTTTCACTAAAAGCGCTCAAAATATCATCAAACGCACTCCGGTCCGCTTCTTTCAGTATATTCCGGAGTTTTGACGTTTCCATATTTAACTCGCGGGCACTTTCCTCCAGAATTTCTTTACTCACTACCTTCCATTTTTTACAAAATGTTAGTTTATCGAGCTCAGCAGCAAGTGATTTAGCCATGGCAACTCCCCCACATCCAACTTCTCTGGAAATACAAATTACAGGTCCGGGATGAGTATTGGCTGCCGGATATTTGAGGTCGTTCTGGTTCAGCCTTTTGCTCAGGTAAGTCATTAAAGTATTGTTCATAGCGTTATGGATTATTGGTCGTTTGAATGTACGAATTATTTATGTTCCGGTTAGTAATTATTCGGGATGATTTTCACTTTTTTATATGGTGTACAGCACATCCAATGCTTACATGCAACCCGAAGTTTTATCTAATTTCGTTATCTTTCGCCACAAAATTTTAAATCCATACAATAATGTTTAATCGCGAAACCTATATTACACGCCGCCTGCAACTAAGGCAAAAAATTTCGGATGGTATAATTTTATTACTGGGAAATGTTGATTCACCCATGAATTATGCCGACAATACCTATTATTTCAGACAAGACAGTTCATTTCTATATTTCTTCGGATTGGATTTTCAGAAACTTGCCGGAGTTATTGACACGGAATCAGGAGAAGAAATCGTTTTTGGCGATGATGTTGAAATTGAAGACATCATTTGGATGGGACCTCAGATTGCGCTGAAAGAGAAAGCCGAAAAAGTTGGCATTTCCAAAACAAAACCTTTCAAAAATCTTCAGCAGGTCATTGAAAAAGCGATTTTATCGGGCCGGAAAATTCATTTTATCCCACCATACCGTGCTGAAAATAAGCTGTTGCTGAATGAATTACTGGGCATTTCTGTTTCGAAACTCAAAGCTTATTCTTCTCTGGAACTGATTAAAGCCATCGTTGATTTACGTTCGGTAAAAGAAGAACAGGAAATTGCTGAAATCAGGAAAGCGTGTGCAGTGGGATACCAAATGCATGTGACAGCCATGAAAATGGCCAAATCCGGCGTTTGGGAACAAAGTATTGCCGGAACCATTGAAGGCATTGCCAATTCCGGCGGAGGCATGGTTTCGTTTCCGGTGATTTTATCGCAGAATGGCGAAACCCTGCACAACCACGATCATTCACAAACCTTGCAAAACGGAAGGTTGCTGCTTGTTGATGCCGGGGCTGAAATTGGTTCACATTACGCCTCCGATTTTACGCGGACAATGCCTGTCAGCGGCAAATTCTCGCAGAAGCAGCGCGAAATATATGAAATTGTATTGGCAGCAAACAATCGCGGCCGTGAACTGACCAAACCCGGATCTACCTATTTGTCGGTGCATTTGGCTGCTGCCGAAGTGATTGCTTCAGGAATGAAAGCGCTTGGATTAATGAAAGGTGATGTGAAAGAAGCGGTTGCTGCCGAAGCCCATGCTTTGTTTATGCCACATGGATTGGGGCACATGCTTGGCTTGGACGTTCACGACATGGAAGATTTGGGCCAGATTTACGTGGGTTACGACCATGAAACCCGTCCGGTTGATCAGTTCGGAACGGCTTATTTGCGCATGGGCCGGAAACTGCGACCTGGCTTTGTGATTACCAACGAACCCGGAATTTACTTTATTCCGGCTTTGATAGAAAAGTGGAAAGCTGAAAAAATCAATGCTGATTTCATCAATTTCGACCGCCTCGAAAGTTACCTTGACTTTGGAGGAATCCGGTTGGAGGATGATATTCTGGTTACTGATGCCGGTTGCGAAATTATTGGCGACAGAATCCCAATAACTGCAGATGAAGTGGAAGATTTGATGAGATAAACCGGTAAGGTGATTATTAGAAATGGCCTGAATTTCCCCAATTCAGGCCATTTTTATTCCGGGCGCTATCACTCGTGTATCATTTCCGGCACCAAAATACGATTGTAAAAATAATCCAATTCATTCCTGATTTCGTCGCGGATATCACGATAGATATCAATGACTTGTTCGTTGGAGCAATATGCTTTTTTCGGGTCTTCGAAACCCAAATGAATTTTATGTCTGGAAGGAATATTTACTGAAGCGATTTTATCCTTTGTTCCATCACAGAGCGTAATGAGGTAATCCATGTTCACGCCTTCGAATTCAGCATAACTTTTTGGTTTTTTTGTACTGATATCAAATCCAATCTCGCCCATCACTGCAATAGCCATCGGATCAGTTTCTGTATCAGGATTTAACCCGGCTGAAAGCACTTCCAGCGATTTATCCATTTTCTGAAGAAAAGCTTCGGCCATTAAACTCCGGCATGAATTGCCTCCGGTGCAAAGGATTAGTATCTTCATTTGAACTTGATTTATTATTCGACATCAATTTACGTCTTTTAAAACTTCTAAAAAAGATAAAATGCTATCCTTTATCTTGATTATTAATTATTTAAGTCTGTTATTGAGCAGGTTTTAATACTTCTAAAATAAATGTGAGATGGGGCCACTCCGCAATATGCCCGAATTCCACACAGCTTTTGATATAAAAGAAGGCAATTACATGTTCCTGAATGAAAGTGACCGTGCAGTGATTTGGTAGGAGAAAGTGTATTACTGAGCTTTCTGAAAAGAAAACTTGTCAGGAAACTGGTTTAAAATATTTCCAGTACGACAGAATGTGGTATTTATACCATTTGGGATCACTCAGGCGAAACCACAGACCTGCACGTATATCTTTCCTGTAAATCGACTGAAAAGGCAGGGTAACATATCTGGACAGCCGCCAAAAGATGTAAATTATCGATTTGTAGGCAGAGTGGAAATGACCTGGATGCGTAAGAAAAAAGTTAAACCACTTCATAAAGCACCTTACTCTTATATTGTTATCGTATTCAATACCTGTCGGTGTGCCAAATACCATTGATGCTGTAGCCAACCATGCATTTGTTTTATTGGGAAATCCGGGATATTCGTTTAAAACCGTTTGGGGATTTTCAAGCGCCGATAAAAGTAGCAGGTCGTACATTTGCCTTAAATTTATATCGCCCTTTAAATAAGCTTCGTCGTTCACCTGCGTATTTAACGCGTTATGGATAATCAGGTGTTTGTAAGATGGGACATATACTTCCCCCTGTACCATTATTTTTTGTTTGTCCCTGATTATTATGGATGATGGAAATTTTTTATCGTGAGGGGGAACAATTACCTGTCGGTGTACTTCTACGGCTGCGGGGTAATTGAAGTTGGTCAGGCGCGGGTAGTGTTCTCGCCGTTGGTAATGCCTGATGCGTGGAATACGGCCTACCAATCGTCTTCATCCTGTTTGTATATTTTCTGTAGTACTTGCATCGAAAACTTTCCCGAAAGAAAATGAATGTCAGCCCGATCCCAGGTACCTGCCAGTTCTCCATCGACCCAAAGGGAATACTCGTTGTTGAATTTCATCACCTCAAAATGATGATCAGGGTTTGGTATCATTGGCACTTCAAGATATTCGAATTTGGGATGAATCAATAGTTCTATTTCTTCTGTTTCATATTCAACGAAGAATGAGATCCCATAAATAGTGTAGTATCTTTTTGAAGCTGTAATTGACTGGTTGGATTGGATTGAATTCTTGTTTTCCAATTGTTTTTCCGGCAATATTTCGGGTTGCAGATATTCATTCAATAGCTGTTGTATCTCATTTACAAACGCTTCTGCTCGTTCGGATGTTATATTAAATTCGTCAGTACAAAAATGGATGATCGAATGAATGTTTTCTCTTTTTGCAATCAGTTGGATTACCTTACCTGTAAATTCTTCGGCAAGGATGTATTTATTGGTATCCGCCAGCCAAAGAATAGCTTTCCCGTCAAAAGGCCAGGATAAAATGGTTTTTTCGGTGTGTCTGGCAATACTTTCTTTCATCATTTGGAGATTTCACCCCCTCGATGGTAACGCTGGCCAGTCTAAGGCAGTATGGAAAACTAATCGGCGTTATTTCCTACGTTGCCGTGTTTAAAGACTGGATTAATGCCTAATAAGAATTTTTTCTGTTGCATAAAGATTTTTACCTGTTAGTTTCAGGAAATAGATTCCATCATCAAGATTTGAAATATTGATTTTTGTATTTAGCGTATTTATAGTTGCTGAATAAACTGATTGTCCCATTATATTATATATTGCGGCTTCCAACTTCGCGATATTTTGATTCTTTATATCTATTGTGATAAAATCGTTTGCCGGATTTGGATATATCTCAAACATTCCTGAATACTTAATATCATCCAGACCAGTATACGGATGCCCGAAAGAATTATTTACTTCATAGGTTATACACCATGGTTTATGTTTTTCATATCCTTTTGGTACCCACCAGTTAATTTTACCATCTGTAGGCTTTATCCAGTAAACAATTGCGCTAAAATAAGCAGTATCTCCTTTTAAGCCATTGAAAGGGCACTCTGTATTAACAGATATATTTCTGCTGTTGCTTATTGTTGTTGAACCTTCATGTTTAGAAGTTGTACCTATATGCGATTCAAAATTAAAAACATTTGTAGAAACTTCTACAAATTCACCATAACCCACATCTACTGAGACTGATATTCCAAATCCTTTATAGAATTCCTCGCTGGTTGATTTTGTAACCGAGTTGTCGGTTTCAAATCCGGCAGTTGTTTTAGTTCCGCCTGTCCATGAATAATTTGCCGAATAAATCTTTGTATAGCTTTCAAGGTCAACATCCCTGTTCTTATAAGAGTCTAAGCGTTTAGGATCAGGAGCATGCGCCACTGTGTCTAAATAATATGGAACATAATCTATAAATCTATCGCTGATTTCTAATGAGTAAACATTATCCACTATGTTGTTGTTTGCATCTGTAAGCTGGAATTTTTTCCTTGTTATAATTGGTCTGAGGAATACTAAATATCCTCTATTCCTGCCTTCAACCGGGAATACTGTCCTGCTTTCATAAGATTTAGATGAATATTCTGTTTGTGTAGCGGATTCAGCATGATGTTCGAAATCGCCACCCAAACCTTCATATCTGAAAGATACATCCCAGCTTTTGTCAACTGATACTGTCTTTTCATTATTCTGACCGGATGAAGAACCAAATTCGAGGAAAGAAGGATAGCTTTGAATTTTAATAAGCTCACCTAAATCATCACCATTTAAAACATAAGGAGGTGGTCCTTCTATTACGCCAAGAAGCTGGCTGATTTTGTCATCCGGATTTGTATCAACCACGTCTGCTTCCGGTATGTAGGTCATTTTATCTGAATTCCAGGTGAAAAAATCAATATTAAAACTGTGACTGTAAGCAGTACTATCTGCCCTGTTCACTGTCATAACAATTTTTTGTCCCAAAGTTTCTCCGGCAGAACCGGTTGTCTGGTAATAAGGGAAAGCATAAGGCATAAACTGAGACAAATCGCCTATAGCAAATTCGGTATTGCAATCAGCAGCGCAGGTTTTAATTATTTCAGGTGCATATGCGTATTGATTATCAATAGAGTATTCTATTCTGCCGATTGTATTTGCACAGCCTGAACCATTATCAGTTTCAGAACTATAAAAAATTTGTAAAATATTGCCACTATTCGTATCCCCTTCAACTGAGCCTGCAACCACAGATACATTCCTGGCTCCGTTTACGCTGATATATTTTTCATCTGCAACTTTATTCCTGTAAAATCTGAGAAGATGGATGCCTGCTTTCTGAGCATCAGGGTAGGCAATAAAGATAACCTCCTTGCCTGTTTTATCCCTTGATTTACATGCAGAAAGATTGCCATAATCAGAGCTTAAGCCGGTTTTTAATGTTTTGAAAGCATTATAGTTTTTCCCGTCAACTGACCACTCAGATTTAAGTGCGCCACCTGTAACATAGAAGAAATACAGGGTATCGTTTAATACTGCCATTGCGGGCATAGTATTGAGTTCATAAAGCCGTTTAGCCGTTGGAATGTCCGGCAATTCTCCTTTGCTATCTGAAATATGATAATAAACATAATTATTATCATAACCCGCAAAAATTAATTTATTTTTATAGATAACACAGCAACCGGGACCTTCAGTTAAATAACTGGTGCCGATTTTATGAGCTCTCCAATCCATTTCAACCTGGTTTGAACTGTTAATATTACCATAGTTCAGCATTATCCCGTAATCTTGGGTATTTTTATAGAACTGGTAAATTTTGTTATTGAAATATATTCCGATTGTTTTGTTAGAGCTAAAATAAAATTTATCATATCCTGAAGTTTGGGTTGTAGATTTTGCATATACTGATTTATGAGGATATCCATAAGATGTAATATTAAAAGGCTTAGCTGTTATGTGATTTTTTGAATCATTAACATCTAAATGATTATTGCGTAAAACAGTTTCATCGCATTTGAAATATTCCTGGAGGTAATCCCAATCCGGATGCTTATCGGTAAGAGGTTTTCTCATCCAGCTATGAATATCAGACTGCAAAACAGATGTGCTCCATATACGGATTTCATCAATAACTCCGGTGAAATAGCCAAACTGTGTGTCAGGGCTTGCGCCAATATAATTATTATAAGTTGATGGTAAACTATGGTAGGAAGAATTTCCGACATTTCCCTTGTTATCGAAATTACCGTTTAACAAAATAGATATGCTATAACCATCATACGCTGCCGCTATATGATACCATGTATTTGATTTTAAAAGAGTTTTTGATTTTTGTTTTAACCATGTTCCTCCTGCTTTTACCCAGTATTCGATATAATAAGAGCCGGCCGATTCGGTAACAAGCAAGTTGTAATCATTACCATTCGAATAAATCGCACGTTTTTTCCCTGTAAAATCATCAATTTTAATCCAGGCTTCAATAGTCTGCCTACTTAAATAAATTGGGTGTACAGAGTCGCATTTTACGTATGAATTGACCCCTGAAAAACTCCAGGCTCTCACCGAACCTTGTGAGTAGCTTAATTGAGCGCTCAGCATTAAAATCATAAGCATTAAAAATGCAATTGCAAAAAAAATCTTTTTATTATTCATGATAGTAATTATTAATAATTAATAGAATAAACGCATCAAATTTTTAATAAATACAGTCCATCATCACACTGGTCCTGGTTTTGGGTGATCCAGTAAAGGTTCTGCCAGGTTGCAATCTGGTATGGGTTTCCGCTCGAACCATCGCCAATAGCAGGTGGTATAGCTGTCTATGCCTTTAGTCCGGCACTGAAAAGCATAATTAGCGATAAAAAAAGTAATGATTTTTTCATTAAGACCTCCTTTTTTTATAATTGTTAGTTTTATAAGGTTTTTATTATCAAATAATTAGTTGTCAAGGAAACGAAAGTCGCGCAACACATTTTGCTCAAAGAGGCAGCTTACCAACCGGCCTTTTAGTTCCTCCATCAAATCAGGGGATAAGGCACGCATAATCTTATCGATGGTATCGGGGTGCGGCAACCGTAACTTAAAATGCCGGTAATAGTTTTTTGCAAAAACAGCAACGTCACGGTCATGAAAAAGCCCAAGTTACTCATTAACAACCCCTCATATTAACTATCCGAAATTGCGGATTAATTGTGATAAAGGCATGAGTTCAATAACTCATTTTTGGGGCCAGGCAAATTTTTGTAATTGAGTGGATTTAATGGGATTTTTGTAAGAGCGGGTTAGAGTAAATCTTTATTGTCGATAGCAAATTTGATCAAGCCGTTGCTTCCGTTTATTCCAAGTTTTATAGAAATATTTGTGCGGTGATTGCCGGCAGTGCGGGGGCTGATATTCAGAACTTCAGCAATTTCTTTATTTGTTTTCCAACCGGAAATGAGTTTTAAAACTTCTCTTTCCGAATGAGTAAGTGAATTAATCTCGGCAACAATCATTTTAAATTCATCACTGTCTCTTTTATCGGAATAAATAATATTAGAGATACCTTTACTTACAAATTGTTTCCCTTTATAAACGAGATTGATAGCATTAACGATATCGATCATCGCGTCGTTCTTTAAAATGTATCCTTTAGCACCCTTTGAAATGGATGAATAAAAATAGTTTGCATTCTTAAACATGGTTAGCAGTATAACTTTAGTTGGAAGATTTCGTTCGATTATCTCATCCAGTACCTGCAGCCCTGTTTTCCCTGGCATTCTGATATCAAGAATGGCAAGATCGGGATTGAGTTTTTCAATCAATTCAAGCGCGGTATTTCCGTTCTCGGCTTCGGCAACAATTTTAAACGATTTTTCCGATTCAATAATCTGTTTGAGCCCGTATCTGAAAACCGGATGATCATCGGCAATAATTATTTCTATTTGTTTAATCATGGTTTTACTTGTTAAGTTTAATTGCGATTTTTACGGAAGTACCATGATTAATTTTCGAATCAATCATAACTTCACCATTAATAAGCTGAGCTCTTTCATGCATACTTGTAATTCCAAAATGAGGACGTCCGGGCAGTTCGGAATTCATTGCCCCGTGATTGTATCCTTTTCCGTCATCCATTATTTCACAAATAATTTTATCCGGTTGATTAATGATTTCAACCGAAGCATTAACGGCTTGAGAATGTTTGATAATATTGTTAACTGCTTCTTGTATAATCCTAAAAAAATTTATTTCGTGTTCCTTATTTAGTTTGTTATCGATGTTTTCGATATGAACAGAAAAATTAATTCTCGTCGAATCCGAAATCCTTTCCATCATCGATTCAACCGCAAGTGTAAGTCCAAGCTGAGCAAGTTCCTGCGGGTGAAGATTGTGAGAGATATTGCTTATCTGATCGCTCAATCCATCCAATGATTCCGAAGCTGAACGAAAAGATTCCATCGATTTTTCCAACTCGTGTGAAAAAAGTCCCATTTTTATTTTATTGTTGGCAATGATAACCGATTGCCCGATATCATCGTGCAGTTCGCCGGCAATTCTTTCTCTTTCTTCCTCTTGCTTGTCGATAAGAGCTTTAGAAAATTCAATTTGCCGGTTTCTTTCATTCTCAAGATTTCTAACGCGTTTACGATAAGCCAGAAGGATTATCACACCAATGATAAAACATGATGCCGTCCTAAACCACCATGTTTGCCAATACGGTGGAGATATTGATATACTCAAAGTGTGGTAATTTTCGTTCCAGATTCCGTCGTTGTTGGCAGATTTGTATTTAAATATATAATTACCCGGATTCAACCCTGTTAAAGAAACAAAACGTCTTTTCGCGTCGATGTAATTCCAGGTAGTATCGAGTCCCTCTATTTTATACGCAAACATATTCAGTTGAGGATAGGAGAAATTGAATGAAGTGAGCTCGAAAGAAAAAACATAATCTTTATAACTCAAATCCAAATGATCTGTAAACGGAATAGATTTATCGAGCCTGGTTTCCTTATTGAATTTTAGGAACTTAACAATAGCAAAATCCGGAATATAGGAATTGTAAACGGTGCTCTCGGGTTTGAAATATGTAAGCCCTTTAATCCCGCCGAAAAAAAACATTCCATTTTTGTTTTTGAAGTGAGCTGCAAAATTGAATTCATTATTTTGCAAACCATATGATGCATCGAAATTTTCAAAAGTGTTTTGTGAAGGATCATACTTTGAAATCCCGTGATTTGAACTCATCCAAAACATTCCGCGCTTATCCTGATAGACCGCATAAATGCAATCATCCTTAAGTCCGTCTTCCCTGGTGTAGCATGTTAATGTATTCCGATCAGGATTGTATTTGTTTAATCCTGCAGTAGTGCCAATCCAGATATTTCTCTGTTCATCCTCGTTAATGAACAAAATTGAATTACATATGAGCGAATTTTCATCAACAGGATTGTTCTGCAATCGAAAGTAATTTTTAGTGGAGGGGTTCAACACAATAATTCCTTTGTATTTTGTCCCAATCCAAATTCTTTCCTCATCATCTTCAAATAAGCATGTGTATTCAGTACTGCTTGTTTCGCCCGGGTTATTGTCTGTGAATTCAAATCGTTCGGGTTTTATTTTATTATTTGCAAATTTTAGTATTTCCGAATTGGTAGCTACCCAAACATTATTATTGCTGTCGTTTAATATATCCGTAAACTTGTCCCCCCTAATTAAACCTTTGTATTCCGGCATCAAGTCTATCCTAACGGATTTGTTTTTTTTCTTATCGTATTTGAACAGACCATAAAATTCCGTACCAATCCAGAGTATATTTTTATTAAGGGGATCAACGTTAATAGAGTAAATATTTTTGTGATCCAGAACTTCTATATTCTCGACAGTCAAATTTTGAGGTGATATTCCGGAATAATTCGATTTAAACTTACGAATAACATTAAGACTGCTATACCCTCCGATCCATAAATCACCATCAGGATCTTCGTAAACTGCCCTAACACTTCTAATTTTAAGTCTTTTTTCCTTTCCTGGATCGTATAGGATACTTTTGAAATTTTTCCTTTGCGGAACAAGTTTATAGAGACCAAAACCACTGGTTCCAAGCCATAAAACTCCGTCCCTTGTTTTTGTGAAAGAATTAATAAAAAAAGTATGAGGGTAATTAAATCTATGGTCGATCAAATCGGTATTGTGCATTTTTTCCAAATCAATTATGCTGATATCGGTATCGTTTATGATAAATAGAGTACTGTCCGAAGATTGCGAAAAGAAATTATTGACTGAATGAACAAGACCAGAACTACGAAGGTTGTACAGCTTCATAGTGGATTTTTCAATCTTTAAAAATACATTCCACGAACCAGTGATGAATACATTACCTTTCCCATCATCATAAATTGATTTAACAATTTGGTCCGGAATAAAATCGGGATAATTAACCGGACTAAAATGAACAAATATATTTCCGGTAGGGCTAAAATAACTTAAACCGTCTGTGTCATAACCTAGCCATATTCCCTCATCCTTATCGGGACGAACAAGCCTGACATTATTATGCAGGAGACCAGGAGCGTTATTTTTTTTACTGTAATATCTTGAAAATGTATTTAAAAGAGGGTTCAGGAGATTAAGTCCATCAGCAGTTCCTATCCATAGTTTATGGTTTACGTCTTCACAGACAGAGTTAACAATGTTATTACTAAGTGAAAGTGAGTCATTGGATTTATTCGTGAAGTTAGTAAATTTAGCCGATACGGGATCATACCGGCTTAGACCGTTTCCAGTGCCGAACCAAAGAATACCTTTACTATCCTCAAAAATGCAGTTGACGTAATTATCAATTATTGAATTCGAATCGCGTCTGCTATGGAAGAAAATCTCTACGTTATAACCATCATATCTGTTCAGTCCGTTCTTTGTAGCGATCCACAGAAACCCGGTTTTATCCTGGTGAAGGTCGGTTATAAAATTCTGTGACAGTTCGTTTTCACTGCCGAAATTTACAAAAGAATATTCATTGACGTTTTGTGAAAAAGTCTGTTCTGCAAAGACTAAATAAAAAATAAACAGCAATAAACTGTAAAAACGACAATTTATATAATGTGTAAAACCCTTCATCAATTGGATAATAATTGGATAACAATTGGAAATATATGAAAATGATTCTAAAAGCGAAAGGATAAACCTTATTTATTTTCAGGTTTACATTTTGTGGGGACGCTCCAAGTAGCGGATTACTTACCCTGTAAGAATGATTATTTGATTAAGTCAATTGAGTGCAATGTTATTTTTTTTTGCTTTTGCGAAGAAACAATAAGGCTCCCCCAAAAACCAACAATACTGTGGCAAAACTACCTATGGGTACGGGATTCCCGGTGGGCGAAGTTGGTGGCAATGGTTGTGCCATGGCTGTGGTTCCCATTAATAAGAATGTGATGGAAAGAGGTATAACCCACCAGACCCTTAAATGGGACTTTTTAGTTTCTGCTATATTGTTGCTGACCCCTAAATCCCCTTCTATGTTGTAATCCAATTTTTTTCACTAATTATTTTTCTCTATTTCAGTTAGTTATCTTCTGGAACACCTAAACCTTTGGGCAATACTGAGCCTGAAGGGTTTCCCCTCTTGTTTTAATTATGCTGGGAATCAGCCCAGCATAATTTCTAAACCTTCGGTGTAAAACTTCACCTTCGGGTTCCCCTCTTTTGTATCAAATCCGGTCTATAAAAACACCCTTCTATCAACGGACATAACTTAGTTAGCCGCATTTCTGTGTTCAATTTATTATGGATAAGAGCTGGGGCCTAAAGGAAACGGACACCTTAAACAGAGCCGCAAGGGACGGAAAACAGTCTCTTTATCTTTGAAGTGTTTCTATTCCCGGTTTTGATCTTATATGACTGAATGTAAATATTCTGTTTCATTTTTCATTACATATCTAATACGATTTAATATTTTTTTTGCGATCCTGATGATTGCTTCGTGGGGCTGCATCCTTTTGCACAGTTCGTTAAAACTATATGCCAACGATGGGTCTATGCGGGAGGCTATCCACGCCGATTCCACAATATTGCTCCTTAAAAACCGGTTAGACCGGGGAGTGATTTTCCCCACTTTTTCTTTATCCCCCGAAGATTTTGTGGTAGATACCAGACCAACAAAAGATCAATATTGATTTTATCAATTTTGACCGTCTGGAAAGTTATCTCGACTTTGGAGGAATCCGCCTTGAGGATGATATTCTTGTTACAGAAAAAGGCAGTGAAATTATTGGAGATCGAATTCCTGTAACTCCTGATGAAGTAGAGGATATAATGAGATAATCATTTTCACTGCTTAACTTTATTATTTCCTGTCAAGAGGAGAAATGATTTTGGTTGGATCTTTCTTTGCCGCCCATAAAATCAGTCGTAACGATTGGTCGTAGGTCATGTAATTCCACATCCAGTTAATGAAAATCAGCAACCGGTTTTTAACCCCAACAATGGCCATCAGATGCACAAACATCCAGGTTAGCCATGCTATAAAACCACTAAACTTAATAAATGAAAGGTCGGCAACGGCTCTGTTCCGGCCAATGGTGGCCATAGAACCACGATCGATGTATTTGAATTGCCTCAACGAGCCGTTTCTTTTCATTGATAGAAAATTCATGGCCAGATTTTTACCTTGCTGAATAGCAACCTGCGCCACCTGTGGATGTCCGTTTGGATAGTCGTAACATGACATTAAAGACACATCGCCGATTGCATAAATGTCCTCAAATCCCTGAATCCGGTTATACTGGTCAACCAAGATCCTGTTTCCTCTGCCAATCACTTCATTGGAGAACCCGGAAGGGACAACACCACTGATACCCGCAGCCCATATTACAGTTTTTGTTTCAATAGATGTTCCATCGCTAAAAATCAAGGTATTGCCATTAAAATCGGTTACCCTGGAATTTAAAAAAACTTTAATTCCAAGTCGTTTGAGGTAAAACAGCGCTTTATCGGAAGCATGTTTCGACATTCCACCCAGCAAAGCCGGTGAGCCTTCAACTAAACTGATCTGCATCACATCAAAATTCAGGTCCGGATAATCCTTGTAAAGAACAAATTTTTTCATCTCAGCAATAGCTCCTGCAACCTCGACCCCTGTTGGACCACCACCCACAACAATAACATTTAACAAGGCTTTCCTTTCATTCTGGTCGCGCAGGATTACCGCTTTCTCGAAACTTTGCAGCAAGCGGTTTCGCAGCGCCATGGCTTCAGAGGCCGATTTCATCGGAATGGCGTATTCTTCCATGTTTTTCATTCCGAAGAAATTGGAATTGACTCCGGATGAAATAACCAGATAATCGTACCAAACCGTATCGAGGCTGGTTTGAAGTTCCTTTTTATGGGAATCGACCGAATAAACCTCAGCCACGCGGATGTAAACATCCTTTTGATTCTGAAATATTTTTCGGAGAGGAAAAAGTATGGCGCTTGGTTCGATTCCTGCACTGGCAACCTGGTAGAACAATGGTTGAAACTGATGATAGTTGTTCTTGTCAATCAGAACAATCTGGTAACCTGAACCAACCAGCTTTTGAGCCAATTTCAGGCCACCAAATCCTGCTCCGATAATTACAATTCGCTTCTGGGCCGTTTCGGGAATATTTACTGGCATATAAATTTATTTTTGTGTTTTACGACATATTTTAAACATTTGCCTGGACTTAAAGTTTGCCGGTATTCAAAATAAACTTCAGGAGGAAGTACCTTAAAATTCAACTAAAACAGCTAATTTCAGCTGCTAATAAAAGCCCTTTGGCTTACATTCAATTATCCTGAAATTTTTCAGGAAGAAATAAAAGTTATTGAAGCAACCCGGAACAAATTATTGGGTTTTGAGAAGTAATGATAAGTGTTAAATTTACGTTTTATATTTCAAACTCTACCGGAAGATTTAAGTCAATGAATTTCAAACAACTAAACTAACAATCAATGAAACGATTCATTTTAAGTGCAATTTACTTTCTGGCAATTTACATCGTTGGCAATGCGCAGTATTCGGTCATGTCGCCGCATTCGTTGGTCGAAGCCAAAATCGGGGTCGGTAGTCAGATCAATTACAGTATTTATTTTAACGGGAAACCGGTGGTCGTCAATTCTGAAATCCGTTTTGAATTTAAGCAGGCGCCACCAATTGGCAATGACATGATTGTGCTGAAAACTTCGTTCAAAGACATTAACGAAACCTGGACGCCGGTATTAAAAAGAACATCCACCATTCAAAATAATTACAGAGAGCTGACTTTGCAATTACAGGAGAAGAATTTTCCGAGACGCATGATGAACATAGTTTTCCGGGCATTTGACGATGGTGTGGCTTTTCGCAC
>DAITNH010000054.1:12028-22423 GCA_036834745.1 Prolixibacteraceae bacterium | reverse complement strand
TCAGTTACTTCACAAAAGCGGTTGCAAACCGTAAATTGTACCGTAGCCTCGACACTTTGGGCTACCGTAATTTTATTATTACCGATGCCAACCTGAAGAAACTTACTGAAACAAGGAGAATCAACGATTACCTGAACTTTTTCAAAACAAAATACATTGGGGCTGAAACGGATGGAAACGGACAAAATCAGTTGGCTCCCGCATACAAAGGGCCGTACAAACAAAACGTCTCGGGAGCACAAACCTTCTTCCTGATTGTTCCCAAAGAAGAAATTAATCCTGAAAGGCTCACGGAATCGATTAAACAATTCAATACCAAAAATCATCCGCAACAAACGTTGACGGTTACCACTCCGATGCTCGACGATTTCAGGATAATTATTAAGGTTGAAGGGCTGGTGTCAAAACAATCGGCACTTGATTATTTGCGTGCAATAGCCAAAGATCCGCAGATTTATAGGCCATTGGAAAATGCCAATTACCGTAATTTTATCATTACTCCTGAGAACGAACCTATTTTCATACAGAGCAAAAACATTTTAACTTACATGGAATTTTACAAACAGTTCTATCTGAAATAAGCAATATGAAGAAAACAAAAATACTTTGGACAGACGACGAAATAGATTCATTGCGGGCGCACATCATTTTTCTTCAGGAGAAAGGATTTGAAGTAGTTACTGCCAACAACGGCAGTGACGCAATTGAACTTGTAAAAACAAATTTCTTCGATATTATTTTTCTGGATGAAAATATGCCCGGACTGAGCGGCCTGCAAACATTGAGCGAAATTAAAACAATCGATCCGAATGTTCCGGTGGTGATGATTACCAAAAGCGAAGAAGAAGATATCATGGACGAAGCCATTGGATCCAAGATGGCCGATTATCTGATTAAACCTGTTAATCCGAAACAGATTTTACTTTCAATCAAAAAGAATGTTGATCACCGCCGTTTGATAACCCAGCGTACCACTTCGGCCTATCAAAGCGAGTTTTCAAAAATCGGCATGCAAATCAGCGACCGGCTTTCGTTTGACGAATGGGTAGAAGTATATAAAAAACTGGTGTTCTGGGAACTCGAACTAAGCTCATCCGAAGATTCGGCAATGGACGAGGTGCTGAAAATGCAAAAAGGCGAAGCTAACAATTCGTTTGGCAAATATATCAGGAATAACTATGTATCGTGGTTTGGCAACAACAGCGCTGAACGGCCAATGCTTTCAGTTGACATCTTCAAAAAGAAAATTATCCCGCTGGTTGATAGCGGGAACAAAGTATTTGTCCTTGTTATCGACAATCTCCGTTACGATCAGTACAAGGTTTTGGCCACCGTGCTGACCAATTATTACAACATCGAAGAAGAGGAACTCTATTGCAGTATATTGCCAACAGCGACCATGTATGCCCGAAATGCAATGTTTGCCGGATTAATGCCTTCTGAAATAGAAAAATTATTTCCTGAATTCTGGGACGACGATGACAACGAAGGACATAAAAATCGTTTCGAACAGGAACTGTTACAGACACAACTGGCAAGGTTGGGCAAAAATTACAAGCTGTTTTTCGAGAAAATCGCCAATGTGAAAGGCGACAAAAAAATGACCGACTATTTGGGAAGCATCCTCCAAAGCGACCTGTCGGTGATGGTTTTTAATTTTGTGGATATGATTTCACATGCCCGCACCGAAATGGACATGATAAAAGAATTGGCCAGTGATGAAGCTGCTTACCGGTCGCTTACGCTGAGCTGGTTCAACCACTCTTCGCTACTGGATTTGATAAAACTGCTGGCCGAGAACAAAGTTAAAGTGGTGCTTACTACCGACCATGGCACAATTCGGGTCGAGAATGCGCAAAAAGTACTTGGCGACCGCGAAACGAATACAAATCTGCGCTACAAATTAGGCCGCAACCTCAATTACAAATCGAAAGCGATCTTCGAGATAAAAAATCCGGCAACGATTTATTTGCCTTCACGAAACGTCAGCACTTCGTATATTTTTGCATCAAATACCGATTTCTTTGCCTACCCAAACAACTATAATTATTATGCGCAGTATTTCAGGAATACTTTCCAGCATGGGGGCATTTCGCTTGAAGAGATGATTATTCCTGTTGTTACACTGGTGCCAAAAGGATTGTAGGCCTATTTTCCTTCAATTTTATCATCCCGAATCCGCTGGTATTGCTTATTGGCAAACACAAATTCCTGAAGTTTCTGGTTGTCGGTAAGCAATATGTCTTTTCGGTTGCCTTCCCAACACATTTCACCTTCTGAGATGAACAGGATATTGTCACCAATTTCCATCACCGAATTCATATCGTGGGTATTAATGATGGTGGTAATTTTCAGATCAACCGTAATTGAATGAACCAGTTCATCAATTACCATGGCCGTTTCGGGGTCGAGCCCCGAGTTTGGTTCGTCGCAGAATAAGTATTTCGGGTTCATCACAATGGCACGGGCAATTGCCACCCGTTTCTGCATTCCTCCTGAAATTTCGGAAGGGTACAATTTATTTGCATCCACTAAATTAACGCGATCGAGGCAGTAATCAACCTGTTTTTGTTTCTCCACAGCTGAAAGTTCTGAGAACATATCGAGTGGAAAACGGATATTTTCTTCAACAGTCAATGAATCGAACAATGCGCCACCCTGAAAAACCATTCCCATTTCCTGCCTGAGTTTTTTTCGCCCACGGTGATCCATCTTAGTAAAGTCGCGGTTGTCATAAAATATCTGACCGCCGTCAACCTCGAGCAATCCTACTATCGATTTTAACAAAACTGTTTTACCCGACCCGCTTCGTCCAATGATCAGGTTTGTTTCTCCTTTATTAAAAACTTTTGATATATCTTTTAATACATCGCTGTGCTCAAACGACTTGTAAATGTTTTTTATTTCAATCATAGAAGCAACTGAGTTAAAATCAAATCCCAAACAAGAATCAGGATATTCGTATTCACGACCGCCCTGGTACTTGCGGTGCCCACATCAAAAGCACCCCCTTCGACTGTATAGCCAAAAAAGGCAGAAACGGATGCAATCAGAAAACCAAAAACCAGGCATTTGATTAGTGAAAAGGTTACATAATAAGGTGTAAAAGCATATTGAATTCCATTAAGATAATCGGTAACCGTGACGGCTCCTACGGCTGGGCCAACAATTAACCCGCCTACTATTCCAAAAAAAACGCTGAGAATGTATAATAGCGGAAATATCATAACCACTGCTATTATTTTTGGCAATATCAGATAGCTGGCAGAGTTAACGCCCATAATTTCCAATGAATCGATCTGTTCGGTAACTTTCATACTTCCAATTTCAGAAGTGATATTAGAACCAATTTTACCTGCCATTATCAATCCCATGATCGTTGAAGAAAACTCCAGAATCAGTGAATCGCGGTTTCCCAGACCAATCAGCGTATTTGGAAGTAACGGATTCGTCATGTTGTAGGCAACCTGCAAAGTCATGATTCCACCCATGAAAACAGAAATGATAGCCACAATCCCAACCGACTTGACCCCAAGATTATCAATCTCATTAAATGTCTGCAGGGCATATACCCTATGTCTTTCGGGCCTACTGAATACTTTCAGCAGTAAAGCGAAATATCTTCCAGTTTGATAAAAAATATCCATTTTCGATTCTTTTTTACTTTCGTAAATTCAATTCAACTTCAGGAAAGCACTAAATATTAGAACTCCGGATCGCCTGAAAAGAAGTTTTGGCTAAAGGTACAAATATTCCAAAAGCAGTTATTTTTTCAAGGGTTTTAATTTTAATCTCATTATCTTCATAAAAGTTTCAGACAGCTAATCCTGCCTTCAGGATTGAGATTTCGGAGATGATTTTTATTTAATAAGTTACACACCATTAAATACTTACAACATGAACAACAATTATTGCGTTATAATGGCAGGCGGCATAGGAAGCCGGTTTTGGCCACTGAGCAAGACAAATATGCCCAAACAATTTCTCGACATTTTAGGAACAGGCCGAACTTTTATTCAGCAAACTTACGACAGGTTCAAAAAAATATGTCCTGACGAAAACTTTTATGTTGTAACCAGCACAGATTACAAAGATCTTGTGATGAAACAATTGCCTGAATTACGGGAAGATCAGATCCTTCTTGAACCACTTCGGAGAAATACCGCTCCATGTGTTGCTTATGCCTGTTACAAAATACAAACGATTAATCCTGAAGCAAATATAATTGTTGCTCCTTCAGATCATCATATTCAGCAGGAAGACGAATTTGTGGAACAAGTAAAAAGAGGACTTGAATTTGTAAAAAACAATGATGCACTGCTAACCCTTGGCATTACTCCCAACCGACCGGAAACAGGTTATGGATACATTCAGATTGAAAGCATGGCAATAGGAAACGAAACCGGAAACCTGCACAAAGTAAAAACCTTTACTGAAAAGCCAGACCTGGAACTTGCCAAAATTTTTCTGGAAAGTGGCGAGTTTTTCTGGAATTCAGGCATATTCATATGGACATTGACTTCTATCCTGAACGCTTTTGAAAAGCATTTAAGTTCCGTTTCCGATTTGTTTAAAAAGGGCAATAAGTTGTATGGAACCGCCGACGAAATCCCGTTCCTGAACAAAACCTATTCGGAATGCCAGAACGTATCGATCGATTATGGAATCATGGAAAAAGCTGATAATGTTTATGTTCTGTGTTCTGATTTTGGCTGGAGCGATCTGGGAACATGGGGGTCTTTGTACGAAAGCAGCAGCAAAGATACGCAGGGCAATGTGATTTCAGGAAAAGAAGTGATGCTCTATAATTCGAGCAACTGTATTGTAAATATGCCTGAAAACAAACTCGTTGTTTTACACGGTTTAGACGGCTACATTGTGGTTGAATCAGAAGGAACCCTGCTTGTTTGCAAAAAAGAAGACGAACAGCAAATCCGTCAGTTTGTAAACGATGTCAGGATGTATAAAGGGGAGAATTTTGTTTAACCGCAACTATAAAATTTGAAGAAGGGGAATTTCGGAGAAAGAAATTCCCTTTTGTGTGCTTGAGAAAGTCGTATTATTCCCAGTAATCGGGCTTGAAGGTACTTCTTGCACAACGAAACCCAATGTATGATTTAGCTGAATCCTGGTATTCATAACTTCGGGTGGAAGACTGAACGTAATAGGCGATGTCTTTCCATGAACCTCCGCGAATGACTTTTCGCTTCAATGCGGGAGAATCGTCAGGCCTTGCATTGTACTGAAAATCAGGACTAAAATCAGAGATTAACTCATAGCTTGATTCGTCGAAGGCATTTGAAGTCCACTCGGCAACATTGCCAGCCATATCATATAATCCAAAGGAATTGGGGATAAAATTGGCGACTTTAATTGTAGTAACATTGTTCTGACTATCAGAAACATAATTTCCCCGCATGGGTTTAAAATTACCAACAAAGTGCCCCTCCTGATCACGTGTGTAATAACTTCCCCAGGGGTACATTGTCATTTGATGGTTTCCGCGTGCAGCGTATTCCCATTCCACCTCTGTTGGCAACCGGTAATCCATTACCGTCGCCATTTTAATCATATCCTGATAAGCATTCAATTGTTGTGTCCTCCAAACGCAAAAAGCTTTTGCCTGAGACCACGTTACTCCCACCACGGGATATTCATCGTAAGCGACATGCGAAAAATACTTTCCGGTCAATGGTTCGTTGTAAGAGAAAGTATAATCCCGCATCCAAACCAAAGTATCAGGATAAACGGGGGTACTTTCGCTCATGATAAATGATGACCGGTTCTGAACAGGATTTTCTTTGCCTGCTACATCAACGACAGTTCCCCCATAACTCTGTGTTTCGTAATTATAGCTATTTGCCCGTTTTGCAGCCTGTTTGTAGTCGATCCAGTAATATTCAAAACGCAACTTCCGGGCATCAATTTCTTTTTTATTGAAGAATCTTTCGGTCTCCGGAATAAACATCTCTTCGAGTGAAGCCTGATAATCTGCATTTTTCCATTCGATAGGTTCCTGCCAGTTTAGCCGGGGGGTCTCAAGTATATCTCCTTTGCGACCTTCAGTAATTAAAAATTCAGGAATTGATTCAGACAATAACTGACGGGCAATTGAATCTCTGACCCAATATACGAATTGCCGGTATTCATTATTTGTAATTTCCGTTTCGTCCATCCAGAACGATGGAACAGAAATTGTTTTAACTGCCGTATTGGCCTGATCAACCTCCTGATCGGATGGCCCGATGTTTATGCTTCCCTGTTTAATGAAATTCATTCCGTAGGGAATAGGTTCATAATAGGGTTTTCTGTCCAGTGCGCCTGAAAGCTCGCCGGAACCATACCTCTTGCATGAACCAAGAAGGGCAAGCATAAACAAACCTATGAACAGAATTTTATACATTCAATAAATTAGTATTCCCAAAGGTTTTGTTCGTAATCGAAAATCTCCTTTTCAATCCGTTTACTTTCGAGCATCGCATCTTTTCCAATCAAGTACTGGCTAATGTCGCGATTGTTATAAATATTGGCTTCTTTTACGATGTACGAATTGAATCTTCTTTTCAGGAAGATATCGTCGTATGAAGAATTCCGCGCGGTGTTCTGTGAATTAAATACTTCGTTGGCAGCCAAAAGTTCCCGGGCTTCAGGATAGTAAATCCAGAATACCTGACGGCGTTGCACGTCTTCCTGATTGGTATCTTCGTCTCGGTAAAATTCCTGAATCGGGCAAATACCAATTACACGTACATTCAATGTAGATGATTGCTTGTCAAAATACCATTCTTCCTTCAGCATAAATTGCTTGACTTCTTCTGAACGGACTTCACCGGGCACTACCTTTTCAACCAACTCGCCGGTATCAACATCCCTTACTTTTCTGGTTCTGGTAGTTGCTCCAAAGGCTTCTTTAACTTGCTCAAAAGTCATAGGAATCTTGAATTCATCGTCATTCTTGGCATCGTATGCGGTGAGTTTGCCATCTTTTATCCCTTCAAGAAAAAGGTTTACCAAACTGCGTCTTCCATCCACTTCTTTGGTCGGAAAATACATGGATTGGTTCATCTTCTCGCGAAGATCAATAATGCGCCAAACTTTTTTTGACCACATAACGTCAGCTTCCCTCACGTATGGAAGAGGAGTTGGTTTGCGTTTATATGCATCAGTCCGTACATATGCACCGTCAATTATCTGTGCTTCTGTTTCCTGATTGGTTGCCCCCAATAAGAAAAACAATAATCCAAAGAATACTACCAAATTTTTCATGACTATCTAATTTTAAAACTTATTGGAGACAATGGACGTATTGATCCATCATCGCCTTTTGCTGAAATATTATCAATAAATATTAAACTGCCCTGAGTCAACTTCCCAAACTGATCTTTTTGCTCAGTTGTAAACCTGTTCCCCGTGGCTTTATATGTTTTTACATAACCTCCCGCCCCTGAAAAAGTTACATCAAACTGTGTGATTTTAAATTTTAAGTCAAAATCAAAATCTTTCAGTTCTGCAAATAATCCATCTTCAGATATCAAATCCTCTTTTTTCAGGTTTCCACCATTAATACCTCCAATAGTTGCAACTGGTGGCGGAACTTCTTTCACCCTGAAAGGCATTGAACCCATCTGTCTTTTTTCACCATTCATATTGGCCATAACAGTAATAGCTGTACTTTTAGCAAGACCATCTAATTTAGCCGGATAAACAAAAAATTCGTCTCCTTTTTTCTCAATGCGCCCGTTATTAGTAGATACTTCCAAATTCTGGGAAGCTACACCCGGCACTGAAACACTAATCGGATTGGCAATACCCATATACAACACATTCATTTTTGTTGGCGAAATAGTAGCACTTGGACTGCCAACTTCGTATTCACCCTCAAAAGGATAACTATTGACATTCCCTTCTGGTGTCTTATATTTAATTAAACCTCCCCATTTAAATGTACCAACCTGAGATACCCCGGTACTGAAAATACCTTTTCCATCTCTCATTGTCAGTTTATTTCCGCCAACAAATATTTCAGGTTGTTGTGTAGTATCTTCAGCAGCAAGAAATATTTCAGCTTCAAACTGATCGCCTACTAACACATAGGTTGATTTAGCCAAAATTCTGGCGCCCAACCGGTTGAATTTAAAAGATGCGGCATCGATCTGACCGTAAAGCATTGAAATAATATTTGTTTCGGCATTCTGTATATCAATTTGCATTTTTGAAAGCAGGGTAATTACAGCAATAAGTGGTTTGCTTTCGAAATGCAATATCTCCCAGGTCTTTTTTTCCCCGCCTTCCTTCAAATTTATTTTAGGGTCGGTAGTATCCAATTGTTTAATGATATTTTCGTGTAAAGGGGTACCTTCCTCAAGATAAGAAGCCAAAAAATCACGGTATTCAATAATGCTGTTTTTTAAATCCGTGGCCTTCTTCTTATTAATCATGATTTCTGAAGGAGTATTCAAATCATCTTCCTTTTTTATCAGAATTGTATCGCCGCTTGTACTGATCATTATTGGTTCCTCAGACGATAATATAAAGTCAGGTCCTGCATCTTTTTTAGCGATACCACCAGAAGCAAGCACCAATTCCTGTTTTAAATCCTGAATTTTTGTAATCAATGCTTTTGACTTTTCCCTCACCTGATCCGACTTATCTTTCCATTCCTTTACTTTGGTAGGATTTTCCATAAATGCAGCATCAAACGAGCTGTATATCTGGTCATTCTTTCTGTTAACAATATTTAGAGTCTGTGTCAAACTGGCGTCCACAACCCGAAATGATTCAAGAACCTCGGAAGCCACATTTAATGCCAACATAGCAGTCAGCACCAGATACATCATATTTATCATTTTTTGCCTCGTTGATTCCGGGCAATTCTTTGCAGACATAGTATGGCTCTATTAGTTACTTCTTTTTATAATTCATGGCACCAAGCATATTTCCATAAATTGAATTAAGAGCATCGAGATGAGAATTCAATTTTTCAGCATTTTCTTTGTATTTTTTCATTTCCTGAGCTGATGAGACAATTATCTGATTCATTTGATTCAAATCTTCAAAAAACTTGCTTGAAGCATGGATTTGATCACTTGTACCTTTTAGTTGCTTTTCGTAATTCCCATTCAGCGATTCAATATTTTTATTTAACCTCTGAAGATTATCTCCATAATTGGATGAATTTTGATCCAATTCTTTAAACCCTTTCTCGATTGACCCTGAAAGTTTATGATATGATTCTACAAGTTTACTTCCTGATTCGTCAATTTGACGTGTAAATTTTTCGCTCGATTCATTCAGTTTGGAGAGCATCCCTTCACCGGTTGATGCAATTTTACTGGCAGTGCTGCTATAAGTGCCAACCAGTTCACCAATCGAGTTGCTCAGTGTTACATTTGCCTGAGTATTTACATCAGAGAATGCAATCATCGATTCGGAAGCTGAGTTGAGATTTTTTACATAAACATCAGTAGCAAGCGTAGCCGATGAAATATCACTAATTCCCGAAGCAGTGTTTGATAAATCGACCAAACTCTTGCCAACTTTTGTCAAAAGTTCAGGAGTTATATTTGTACTGCCAAGTAAAGAGTCAATATTTGATTTAATAACAGATTTTGCATCTTCACCTGTTTCTAAAAACTCATAATCATCCTGAAGTTCAGGATAGACCCTTGACCACTCAGGTTGTTCCATCGGTGGTTCGAAAGAGGAAATAAAAAATATGAAAGCCTCGGTAAGTAATCCGATGGTAAGCATAATTCCTGAATGGTTCCAGTGCTGAAGTTTAAATAAAGCGCCAATAAGCACCAAAGCAGCACCCCAGCCATAAACATAACCCATGAGAACTTTCCACTTTTTCGACTTAAGAATTTCGCCAACATTCATGTGATCAGAGTTATAAAAGGTAATTAAAATTCATTTCCAAAAGAAGAACGAACACAACGGAAACCAATGTAAGATTTGGTGGTATCCTGGTACTCAAAGCTTCTGGTTGACACCTGCAAGTATGCAGAAATATCTTTCCATGACCCTCCCCGAATAACTTTACGTTTCATTGCTGGCGCATCGTCGGGTTTGGCATTGTATTCAAAATTCGGATTAAAATCATTAATGTACTGGTAAGCCGCCTCATCATAAGCCGAACTTGTCCATTCTGCAACGTTTCCAGACATATCGTAAATCCCAAAGTCATTGGGATCATAACTTCCAACTTTCATGGTAGCCATGCCACCGTCTTCAACATAATTTCCCCTTAATGGTTTAAAGTTGGCCAGAAATGATCCATCTTTTTCTCGGGTATAATAACCTCCCCATGGAAACATCGATAATTGTTTATCGCCTCTTGCGGCATATTCCCATTCCACTTCACTTGGTAAACGGTAATCGTGCAATGTGGCTTCC
>DAITNH010000054.1:0-12018 GCA_036834745.1 Prolixibacteraceae bacterium | reverse complement strand
CCTGCCTTGACGCAAGAAGGTCATTAAGAAGTTTGGTTCTCCAATGGCAAAAAGCCTTGGCCTGTTTCCAGGTAACGCCTACCACCGGATAATCATCAAAGCCCGGATGCCAGAAATAACGGGTGGCCCAGGGTTCATTGTATGAAAAAGTAAAATCCCTTATCCAGCACAAAGTGTCGGGATAAATAGGCGTTTGATCGCGCAAAATAAAGGATGCACGGTTTTGTATGGCTTCTTCTTCTCCTTTGGCATTTACAACAGTACCGTTATAATTCTGAGTTTCGTAATTATACATATTCACTCTTCGTGCAGCCTGTTTGAGGTCGATCCAATGGAATTCGTAGAATAATTTACGGGCATCAATTTCTCTTTTCTTGAAAAATCTTTCGTTTTCAGGAACATACATTCCTTCAAGTGCTTCGGTATAGTCCGGATTATCCCATTCGAGTTTTTCACTCCAGTTGATACGCGGTGGATCAACCGGATTTCCCTTACGGTCTTCGCTAATCATAAATTCGGGAAATTGTTCCGCCAATAATGTTCTGGCAGTTGAATCGCGCACCCATTCAATAAACTGCCGGTATTCGTTGTTGGTGATCTCAGTATCATCAATCCAAAATGCATCAACCGAAACAGTTTTTGATGATGTATTGGAAGATGTGACATCCTGATCGTTGGGTCCCAGATTAAAAGAACCTCTGTGGACAAATGTCATTCCGTAAGGAGTTGGTTCAAACCATTTTCCTCTTCCCTTAACCCCTGTTAGTTCACCGTTGCCTGATTTACTGCAACTATTTAATGTTGCAACCATCAAAATAACTAACCCAATAGAAAAAAGTTTTTTCATATTTCAGCTATATAATGCTTCTAATTTTTCCTTATAAAAATCTTATACTCTTGTATTTCTTACTTCTGTTTTTGGCTAAATCGAAACTGTACCCAATGAATATTTCATGTGAACCGTTTCCATAACCTGACAATGCAGAGGTCATAATATCGTAGGCATATCCGATTCTCATCCCATTTACCAATTCAAATCCTAAAAGAACTCCTACTGCATCATTGATCCGGTAATTCAATCCGGCAGAATACCTTTCTTTATACACCACATCAACCGTAATATCTGCCTGATAAGCAACCATGTCAGTTTTAAAATAAACTGCAGGCTGTATTTCAAATAACGGATCAGAGAGACTGATATTGTACCCTGCCGACAGATAATAATGCCTTGCTAAATAGGTACGGGCCTGATCTGAAAAAACAATGGAGGCCTGGTTTAAATGTGTAACAGACGCCCCAATAAAATAATCGTTCGATTTTAGAAATAAGCCAAAACCCATATCAAACGCCAACTGACTAACATTGTCCCCAGGAATTCCATCATCGCTATCCCAAGGTGTCCACTGGCTACCCTCCGGTACAGACCATTTTCCATCTGGGTTAATTGCCATGTTATAAAAACCTACTGATGCACCAATGCCCAAATTTCCCCATTTAGTCACTTTTCGGTATGCATAATCGAAACTAACTGCAATATTTTTTTGAAATCCCAACTCATCACTGATAATATTCAGTCCAACGCCACTATTAATCCCAAACAATTCAGTCGCACTTTCAACACTAAACAACAGCGTTTTCGGGGCTCCGGGGATACCATCCCACTGATAACGATTTAAAATTAAGCCATTTACCATGCCATCACTACCTGCATAACCCGGGTTGACAGATAACTGTGTTGCCCGATTAAAACTGAATTGCGGATCTTGTTGAGCAACCGCGGCTAATATAGCTATTATATATAAAAATAAAAAGCAAAATATTTTTTTCATAAAATCACTGTTGCGACTTGAATTCGCCCTGATAGCGTAAAGTAAAGAATTAATTTTTTACAGTACACAAAAAGACATATTATCTAAAGTCACTGAACGTATTTTAAAATCATTTATTTTGTCTTTTGTGCATTTTACGGATATTTTTCCACCACCTGTCAGGAATTTCGCCGTGCGATGCTTTCGTATAATCTTCTTCATCACAAGGAATTACGTATATTCCTTTCTTCTTCCTCTCAACATCAGAGATTTCCATCCACCATCGTCCCGATATCCGGCTCTGAAAAAACACCAGGGTCATGTCCAAATCCGACATATCAACAATAAATTGGTTGAAATCATCAGAATCTTCCAGCGGGTCTTCAGCTTTGCGATTGAAAAAACCTTCCATAAAATGCCAGACAATTTGTGCCATCAGCTTTGAAGAGCTTCCAGACAAGTCTTTTTCAGGAATCAGATTGAAAAATCCTGCAATATTTAACCCATCACTTGTTCCGGCGTACCGTGCTATCTGGCAGGCTTCTTCCGAATACAGCCCATTGGGCGATGCAAACGATTGCCCGGGGGCATCCTGATAACGGATGGCATTCAGGTCGAAGCTAAAAACATTTGCATTCCGGAGGATTGGTTCGGCTGATGTCAGGTCATAACGAACCTGCCCCAGTCGTTTTACATCAAAATAAAGATCGTTAAACTGATCGAGTTCTGTCGCATCAACAAAATAATTCTGGTATCCCAACGCTGTATAGGAATAAAGATTTTTCTGTTTCTCAAAAATAAGGGTCAGGTAATTTTCTGAATTGATGGTTTTTATCCCTTTACGATAATCCAATTTAGGATCAAGTGTAACCAGATTAAACAGTTTGCCTTCAAATGCCTTTGTTATTCCGAAAGTCAAATCCTGGCTGCCGCCCAAAACAATTAGCGTTTGTTTGTTTTCAAGGAAATGTTCGCAGATATCGCGCAATGCAAAGTAGGAATCATTCACATTGTTGCCTGTTTTTAAATTCCCCAGATCGAGAATTTTAAATCTTGGGCCAATTCGGTTCAGATTGTATAAGTGTTTTCTGATTTCGTCCGGTGCTTTTCCTGCTCCTGCAACCAGTGAATTCCGGTCCTCTTCAACGCCAATAATCAACAATTCTGCCTTTTCAGGTTTGAGTTTCTCCCCATTTTTCTGAAGTAGTGTTCCCAATGAAAGCTTATTATTAGCCCATTCAGCAAATTCAAACTTCTCAAAATCAACAGGATTAAAATAATGCAGCAAGTCCATTAAAAAAAAATTATCAGGCTATGAAAATACACTTTTAAATAAAATGGGCAAGCATAAATATACTCACCCGAAAAATTTATTTCTTCCGGCCTTTTTTTGCCACAGGTTGCTTTTCAATCAACTGCAAACAATCATCAAGGGTAAGCTCGGTGGCATCTGTTGCTTTTGGAATTTTGTAATTGTTCTTTTTAAACGAAATGTAAGGTCCCCATCTCCCGTTCAGAAGCTTCACTTCGGGATTCTCATCGAATACTTTAATAACAGCATTTTTGTCCTTTTCTCGTTTTGCCTCAATCAGCTCAATTGCCCGATCTAACTCTACTGTGTATGGATCGTCAATGTCTTTTTCGAGTGAAACGAAAATACTGTTATGCCTTACGTAAGGACCAAAACGACCGATGGCAACTGTCACCGATTTTCCCTCATATTCGCCGATATTTCTTGGCAATTTAAAAAGTTCGAGGGCATCTTCAATACTCAATGTCTCCAAATGCTGGCCTGCACGGAGGCTGGCAAACAGAGGTTTTTCGCCTCCTTCTGTAACTTCACCCAATTGAGCTACCGGGCCAAAACGCCCTATCCTGACAGATAATTCTTTTCCTGAAGTTGGATCGATACCCAAAATCCTGACTCCATTTGCACGTTCTGCCTCGGCTAAAGCTCCTTCAACCTTGGCATGGAAAGGATCATAAAAACTACGTATCATTTCGTTCCACACCAATTCGCCTTCAGCAATTTCATCAAATTCCAATTCAACTTTGGCGGTAAAATTATAGTCCATTATCAGATCAAAATACCGGAGCAGGAAATCTGTCACAACCATTCCGATATCGGTCGGAAACAGTTTGGATTTTTCGGCGCCGGTCTGCTCTGTCTTGTGTTTTTCAGTAATTTTTTTTCCTGACAAAATCAGCTCGGTAAATGGCCGTTCTGTTCCAGCCCGGTCTTCCTTCACAACATAACCGCGGTTTTGAACGGTGGTGATGATTGGCGCATAAGTTGAAGGCCTGCCGATGCCTTGTTCCTCAAGTTTCTTAACAAGGCTGGCTTCGGTATAACGTGGTGGTTTCAGTGTAAAACGTTCGGTTGCGTGAATTTTTTCAGTGCGAAGCACCTGATTAACAGTCAGCGGTGGCAACAATCCTTTTGTTCCACCATTTTGATCTTCTTCATCGTCCGATTCAATATACACAACAAGGAAACCGTCAAAAATCAAGACTTCGCCCGAAGCGATAAATTTCTCCGGAACAGTTGAAATATCAATTGTAACGGTTGTTTTCTCAAGCTCAGCTTCGGCCATTTGCGAAGCAATGGTGCGTTTCCAGATTAGGTCGTACAGTTTTTTCTCCTGATTGGTTCCCGAAATTTCTTCATTATCAATGTAAGTTGGACGAATTGCCTCATGGGCTTCCTGTGCGCCTTTCGATTTATTTTTGTATTGCCTGAACTGATGGTACTTTTCGCCAAGCATACTGATAATCTTTTGTTTTGCAGTACCAATTGCCAGGTCAGAAAGAGTCACCGAATCGGTACGCATATAAGTGATTTTTCCCGATTCGTACAATTTTTGGGCAACGCTCATGGTTTGCGAAACCGAAAATCCAAGCTTGCGACTGGCTTCCTGTTGAAGTGTAGAAGTAATAAAAGGTGGTGCAGGAGATCTTCTTCCAGGTTTTTTCACAACATCGCTAATCTGGAATTCAGCAGATTTACATTTTTCCAGAAAGGCATAAGCTTCGTCTTTTGTATCAAACCGCTTGTTCAGTTCAGCTTTCAGTTCCGAAATCCTGCCATCATTTTCAGGAACCAGAAAACTGGCTGAAACCCTGAAAGCGGAAGTGGATGTAAAGTTGTGAATCTCGCGCTCGCGTTCAACAATAAACCGAACTGCTACCGATTGCACCCTGCCTGCCGACAATGATGGTTTTACTTTTTTCCATAAAACAGGCGAAACCTCAAAACCAACAATCCGGTCGAGTACTCTGCGGGCTTGTTGGGCATTTACCAGATTCAGGTCGAGTGGACGCGGATTTTGAATGGCTTTCAGAATGGCTTCCTTCGTAATTTCATGAAAAACAATTCGTTTGGTATTTTCAGGCTTGAGTCCCAGGGTTTCCATCAAGTGCCACGAAATGGCTTCACCCTCTCGGTCCTCGTCAGACGCCAGCCAAACCATTTTCGATTCTTTTGAAAGTTTCCGGAGTTCGGCGACTAATTTCTTCTTGTCAGAAGATATTTCGTATTTCGGAGTGAAATCATTTTGAATGTCAATTCCGAAATCCTTTTTCTCGAGATCCCTGATATGTCCCATGCTGGAGGTTACAAAAAAATCCTTCCCCAAAAACTTCTCAATCGTTTTTGCTTTGGCAGGTGACTCGACAATAACCAGATTTTCGTACATATATCGTTTTATAATTCTTACTTAATTCAAAATTTCGTGCAAATTAAAGAAAATGAAACGCTAAGATCAAAATTAAATCCAATAAACTTTAAAATCATATTTATTTGCACCTCCTTTTAATGTTCAAATTCCAACAAATGGATTTAAGCTGGGTTTCATTATCTTTGCCCGCTAAAACCGAAATCATTTTTGAATGGAAAGAGATATTTCAGACTTCAAAAAATACATCCGAATATTTTGGATTACATTTACTTCAGGCGTTGCAGCCGTTTTTTTATTATTCTTCATGATTGCTGAAGGGTGGCTTGGTTTTATGCCAACTTTTGAAGATCTGGAAAATCCGGAAAGCCTTCTGGCCTCAGAGGTTGTTTCAGCCGACAGTGTTATCTTAGGGAAGTATTTCATGGAAAACAGAAGTTTTGTCAACTATGAAGAATTTAGTCCTCAACTGCTGAATGCACTTATCGCGACCGAAGATGTCAGGTTTTTTGAACATTCAGGAATCGATATCAGAGGCCTTTTCAGGGTATTTAAAGGCATACTTACAGCCGACAGCAAATCAGGAGGAGGTAGTACAATTAGCCAGCAATTGGCCAAAATGCTTTTCCCGCGAGATAATCTCGACAATAAATTTGAGCTTATTCTGCGGAAATTTAAAGAATGGGTAATTGCCGTAAAACTGGAAAAAAGCTACACCAAAGAGGAAATCCTCACGATGTATCTTAATAAATATGATTTTCTAAACCTTGCTGTTGGAATCAAATCGGCTTCATCCATTTATTTTAATACAACCCCCGATTCGCTCCGGCTCGAACAAGCCGCAATGCTGGTAGGGATGGCAAAAAACTCTTCACTTTACAATCCTGTCAGGCGAGGTGAACTTACACTTAAGCGCCGGAACGTGGTGTTGGCGCAAATGGAAAAATACGGATACATATCGAAAGATACCCGCGATTCGGCCAAAGCCCTTCCTCTTGGCCTCGATTATCACAAAGTAGATTTCAAAACCGGACTGGCGCCCTATTTCAGGGAATACCTGCGCATTGCCATGAATGCAAACAAGCCTGTCAGATCGGATTACCGTGCATGGCAAATGCAAAAATTCAGGGAAGACTCGGTTGAATGGGAAACAAATGCGTTGTATGGCTGGTGCAATAAAAACAAAAAACTGGATGGCACTTCGTACAATTTGTACCGCGATGGTATCCGCATTGTTACAACGATCGATTCCCGGATGCAACGTTATGCCGAGGAGGCAGTGAATACCCACCTGAAAAACAATTTACAGCCGTCGTTTAACAAGCACCTGAAAAAATTAAAAAACAAGCCGTTCTCGAACACGATGACCAGTGAATCTATTGAAGGAATTCTGGAACAATCGATCAAACAAACGCCACGATATCACATTGCGAAACAAGCTGGTAAATCGTGGGACGAAATAAAAAAAATGTTCGATACCCCGGTCGAAATGAGCGTGTTCTCATACAAAGGCGACCGGGATACCACTATGACTCCCCTTGACTCGATAAGGTATTATTACAGCTATTTCCGTTCTTCTTTTATGTCGATGGAAATAAGTACCGGTCAGGTAAAGGCCTATGTTGGTGGCCCCGATTACCGTCACTTTATGTACGACATGGTGAAAGGTGGGAAAAGACAGGTTGGATCGACGGTAAAGCCATTCTTATATACACTTGCCATGCAAAACGGACTTTCGCCCTGCAGCAAAGTTCCAAACGTAAAACAACAATTTATTTTGCCTGATGGCCGTATTTGGGAGGCAAGAAACTCAGGAAAAACAAAATTCGATGACAAAATGGTTACCCTGAAATGGGGACTTGCTCACTCTGTAAACCAGGTTTCCGCATGGGTAATGAAACAATTCAATCCGCAATCGGTGGCCGACGTGATGAAGAAAATGGGCGTTTACAGTCCGATTGATCCGGTTCCGGCAATGTTTCTGGGAACATCGGACATCACATTGTACGAAATGGTTGGTGCGTACAGTACTTTTGCAAACAAAGGCGTTTATACACAGCCAATTTTTGTAACCCGAATTGAGGACCGTCACGGAAATGTGATATCGACATTCAGGCCCGAAAGGCATGATGCCATTGATGAACAAACTGCTTATCTGATGATTGAACTGATGCGCGGTGTAGTTGATCAGGGATCGGGAGGAAGATTGCGCTGGAAACCTGAATATGGCGGTTTCAAAGGACAGATCGCAGCCAAAACAGGTACGACACAAAACCAATCTGATGGTTGGTTTATCGGTATCACCCCGCAATTGGTAAATGGTTCGTGGACAGGTGCTGAATTGAGAAGTATCCATTTCGAAGATCTGCAATCGGGACAAGGTGCAAGCATGGCACTTCCAATTTGGGGATATTACATGAAGAAAGTTTACGCCGACAAAAGTTTGCCTTATAGTGAAGAAAGTGTATTTGAGAGACCTGCTAATTTTAATGTGAACCTCAACTGCAATGACCCGGAAAGCATCGAACAAAGTCTTGACAATTCAGAAGAATTTTTCTAATTTCCGCTTTCGAGTTGTTTGGTTATTTTGTCATTTATTTTCTGACCAGGGAATTCGAGCGAATAAATCATCGCCTCAACTTGTCGTAAATAATTTCGCTTATTGTTTTTGGGTGCATAAACATGACCTTCAACTGTCACGATCCTTCTCCGGCTGGCATCCAAAACCGCAAGACTGACAAAAGGACCGCCCATAAAATCTTTTTCAACCCTCCACAAACCGCGCATTTCAGAGGCATAATTCCCATTGTAATTCAGGATATTGAAATCCAAAGGAACTTCCATTTCTGTGGTCATGTAACTTCCCGGAAGTGGTCCCGGAACATTGGCATTCATCATCAGATTACGTTTCCCCAATTGATATTTAGGCGTAAATGTACTGTCAGAATCATACGGATAAGAATACACAATAATACTTTGGGTGATCAGGGGCGTATCGTACCTGATCCATACAAAATTTGAATCTTTCTTTACAATCTTAAATCCGGTAGGCACATAAAGTTTAATGTTAAAATCTTTTAACAGCGTATTGTAAACTGCCTTTTCATGCGCATCCTTATAGGTTTTCTTTAAACGGTCCTTTTCAGCTTTCAGGAAAAATCCTATTATTTTCTCACTGTTGACATTGAACATTTCTTCGAAATTTTCAGCTGAAGTAGCCTGAATATTTACAACAGCCTGTGGATAGGCATAAACATCATTGGTAAATTCGATTTTTGGATTTGTGGTCGTTGGCGAAATTTTAACCGTAATGAGATTTCGGCATGTTTTAAATAAGTTAATAAATGCTTCAGGAGGTACATTTATCAGCGAAAAAATAGGCTCTTCCTGAGGAAGCGACGACTGCGGCTGTGCAAGTGTTTGGCGTATCACCGACCCTACTTTTCCGGTCCATACTTCCTTGCCAATTACAATTACTACTTCGTTTGATTTACCTGTTATCGTTTCCATTTTCGCGCCTTCTTTCAGGTTGCAGGAAAATAAAACGAAGGTCAAATAAAACAAAACGGAAAATTTCAGCATCATTCGTTTCATGGCTATAATGTTTTGTGTGTGGCTCCTGCATCAAAAACCTTACCAGAATAGAGCATACCAATTGATACGCAAAAGTCTGATTTGCAATTTAGCGAAAAGGCAAAAAAAAACCCGCTATGCGGGATTTTCTTACTTATTATTTTTCAATTTTTTCAGTATCCTTTTTTGCTTCTTCCTCCTCCGATTTTGAGGCATTCTTAAATTCCTTTATCCCCTTGCCTAGGCCTTTCATCAATTCAGGAATTTTGGTTCCGCCAAACATCAGAACAACCACTACCAATACAATAATGAGTTCCTGAGGTCCAATAATACCGGCAATAATTAATAAGTTCATACTATTAAAGTTTAAATGGTTTGTGCAAAAGTAATAAAAATAATCACTTCAGTTCTTTATTTGAAAAGTTTAAATATATCGTTGCCATTGGCAAAAATAACGAGTGAAAGAAGCAGCACCATTCCTACAATCTGGGCATATTCCAGAAATTTATCGCCCGGTTTACGGCCTGTGATCATCTCAAAAAGCAGAAACATCACATGTCCGCCATCAAGGGCAGGAATAGGAAGTAGGTTCATTACAGCCAATATGATCGAAAGAAATGCGGTCATGTTCCAGAAAGAGAACCAGCTCCACATTCCCGGGAAAATATTCCCTATCGAAATAAATCCGCCCAGGCTTTCGTAAGCTTTGGTTTTAGGCGAAAAAATCAGCTTAAATTGTTTCAGGTAATCGCTGGTCGTATTGATTCCTTTTCTGATTCCGGCTGGAATCGATTCGATCAATCCATATTTAATTGTTTTAAATTCGAATATCTTTTCCAGATCCTGTTCGAGATGGATACCAAGCATTCCGGTTTCCGGTATGGTTATTGGCAAAGCCAATTCATTATTGTCGCGTAACACGTTTAGCACAACTGTTTTGCCAATGCTATCTTTCAGTGTTGACTTAAACTGATCGTTGTATTCGTATTTCTGGTCATTCATCCCAACAATCCGGTCACCTTTCTCTAGGCCCGCTGTTTCGGCTGCCGAACTCTTAGAAACCTTGGCAACCTTGTAATCAAACGGAGTCCTGAACGACATTACCCCTTTGCTTTTTATCAACAGGGCCACATCTTCGTCCGAAATCTCAACATTTACTTTCTGTCCATCGCGCTCAACCTGAATGTCAGGAGCGCTGTCAAGAATAAGGGTAGGAATTATTTTATGGAAGTTCTCCACTTTTTTGTTTCCAACCGATAGAATTTTATCGCCGTTTTGAAGGCCGATTTGTTCTCCGACTGCATCCACTTCAATACCATATTTCACATTTTCTGTCGGAAGATATTGCTCGCCCCACGCATAAAGAATGCCGATATAAATAATGAATGCAAGGATGAAATTCATCAAAACACCGCCAATCATGATCAGCAAACGCTGCCACGATTTTTTAGAACGGAATTCATGTGGTTGCGGAGGTAGTTTCATTGCCTCTTTGTCCATCGATTCGTCAATCATTCCTGAAATTTTCACATATCCACCCAATGGAAGCCAGCCAATTCCGTATTCGGTATCGCCTTTTTTAACTTTGAAAAGTGAGAACCAGGGATCAAAAAACAAGTAAAATTTTTCGACACGGGTTTTAAAAATTCGTGCAAACAAAAAATGCCCGAATTCGTGTATAATAACCAGTAAGGATAAACTTAGAATGAGTTGTGCAGCTTTAATTAATACTATTTCCATCGAATAATTTTTCTGTTTTTAAATCTTTTGTATTGCCTGATTTTTAACCATGGCGGATGTTAATATACGCGTTTCCTTATCTGTTTGAATGTAATCTTCCAAATTCGGATTTTTAATAAATGTTGCCTTGCCCATGGCCTTTTCAATGATTTCAGGCATTTCCAGAAAACTGATCCTGTCAGAAAGAAAAGCCTGTACCACCACTTCGTTTGCTGCATTCAATATACAAGGCATGTTTCCTGCCTGATTTAAAGCTTCAAAAGCGAGTGCAAGATTACGAAAATTTTTCGTATTTGGCTGTTCAAATGTCAGTTTCGGGTAATCTAAAAAACTGAACCTCTTGAATCCCGAGTCCAACCTTTCGGGAAAACTGAGGGCATACTGAATGGGCAATTTCATATCTGGCAGTCCCATCTGGGCCTTCATAGAACCATCGCGAAACTGAACGATGGAATGAATAATGCTTTGAGGATGAACGATCACATCTATTTGTTCGGGTTTTAACCCAAAGAGCCATTTCGCCTCGATCACTTCAAAACCTTTGTTCATCATCGAGGCCGAGTCGATGGTAATTTTGGCGCCCATGTCCCAGTTCGGATGTTTCAATGCATCGGCTTTGGTAACATTAGCAAGTTGTTCAGGAGTAAAACCCCGGAAAGGACCGCCAGAAGCTGTCAGGTATATTTTTTCAATTTCATTGTTGAACTCGCCTACCAAACATTGAAAGATGGCCGAATGTTCAGAATCGACCGGGTAAATATTTACCTTGTGTTCGATGGCCAGCTGGTTGATAATCTCGCCTGCCACCACCATCGTTTCCTTGTTGGCCAGCGCAATGTGCTTGCCAGCCTTTATGGCATTGCAGGTAGGAATCAGCCCGGAATAACCAACCATCGCCGTAACAACCAAATCAATGGTATCCATTTCAACAACCTGCTGAAGTGCTTCCCTGCCGGCATATACCTTTATTGGTTCATCTTTCAGGGCTTCTTTTAACAAGTCGTAATGGCATGAATTGGAAATTACCACCACATTGGGCTGATACATTTTTGCCTGTGCAATTAGCAAATCAATATTGTTGTTTGCAGTTAAAACTTCCACTTCAAAAGAATCGGGATTTTGCGAAATAACTTCCAGGGTTTGAGTACCAATTGATCCGGTTGATCCCAGAATAGCAATGCGTTTTTTCATCTGTTTATAGTTTGTTTTTTAATTGCCAGATG
>DAITNH010000053.1:0-22433 GCA_036834745.1 Prolixibacteraceae bacterium | reverse complement strand
AACCTGAAATTCATTCGGATTACCGGGAGCATATATCCTGCTTCTTCAACCGAATGGCATGAAATCCCAATACTCCGGAACAATTCCCAACGGGCAGTTTCGTAATATTTTGCATAGTTTGAGTGGTGAACCGTCCCCATTTTATCCGTGTCAGGGTACATCACCCTGAATGTATGTTCGTGTTCTAACATTCTGTTATTTTTTCCGTTAATCCCAGTATTCGAACTGTTAAATTGTCAAATCCAGCTCTGACTTCGCTGTCGTTAAACAGTTCATTGAGTTTTCCCCCATCACAACTGGCACAAATGGTTTCATTCATTGGAATTTGCGCAATGAGTGGAACATCAAAAGTTTTTGACAATTCTTCACCTCCACCTTTTCCAAAGAGAAAATATTTCTCTTCGGGATGTTTGGAAGGTGTAAACCATGCCATATTTTCGATTATCCCTAACACCGGAACACCAATAACTTTATCGCGCAACATCCCGATTGCTCTCTGAACGTCGGCAATTGCAACCAATTGCGGTGTGGTAACCACCAATGCCCCGGTTATATAAAACTGCTGTTGGAGTGTGATATGAATATCACCCGTGCCCGGAGGAGTATCAATAATCAAATAATCCAGCTCACCCCAGTTCGTTTCGGTTATGAGTTGCTTTAGCACATTTGTGACCATTGGTCCCCGCCAAATTACGGCTTGCTCAGGATCGAAAAAGAAACCGATGGACATCACTTTAATTCCATAGCGTTCGTAAGGCTCCATGATTTGTTTCCTGTCTTTTTCCACCGTTAACGGACGTTCGACATCATACAGATTCATTAAGGTAGGTATCGACGGACCGAAAATATCGGCATCGAGTAATCCAACCGAATAACCTTCTTCGGCAAGCGACATGGCTATTCCTGCTGCAACTGTCGATTTCCCCACCCCACCTTTGCCCGATACAACCATGATCATGTTTTTAATGTCGGGCAGCATTGTTTTCTCAATTGGATGATGGTGTTCCATGTTGTTTTCTATATTATGAATTCAAAATTTTATTTAATCTTCCGGCCAGCATTTTCCTTTTCAAAGGACTTAGTTTATCGATGAAAAGAATACCTTCCAAATGATCGTATTCATGTTGGAAAATGCGGGCTTTCAACCCATCAAGCTCTTCTTTAATAAGATTAAAGTTTATATCGAAATACCTGACACTGATTTTTTTTGGTCGATAAACTTCTTCGAATATTCCGGGAATACTGAGGCACCCTTCTTCGTAATAAGTTTTATTAGCGCTTAATCCTATTATTTCAGGGTTTATAAAAGCTTGTTCGTATTTCGGAACCAAATTATCATCTTCTGAAAAAGGCGAGGTATCTATTACAAAGGCTCTTTTCAATATTCCTGCCTGTGGTGCGGCCAAACCAATACCCGCTGCCTTTTTGAGTGTATCAAATAAGTCTTCGGCCAATTTTATGGGATTATCGTCTCCTGTTACCTCGAATGAATGTTTGCGGAGTATGGATGAGCCATATAGTATAATAGGTACGATCATAATTTAACTATGAAATTTGCGGATATAAAATGTGTTTGATCCATAATTCACCTGCTGAATATGCTTACCATGGATCAACGATTTCAATATCATGGGATCAGCATTGTCCTTTCTTAAAAGTTCCTGCATGGTATCTTCCCTGATTGGGTGAACAGTACAAATATTTATAATGTCATCGATGGCATTGCCTGTAAACCCGGTATTCGTTCCTTCAAAACCAAGTATAAGTTCGGTATTTAATCCCTTTTCGGTATAAATTTGATAGGCTGCATTGATCTCATTTTCGTCGGGAGCTGCTACCGTGGCAATTGCAGGTGGCCGCGTTGGAATTGACAAATATGCAGTGGATGGATTTACTAATAAAACCAATTCAGCGGTTTGGTGCAAAAGTTCAGAAGAATCATTTACGCCTTTTACCAGCATTGTTTCGCTTACTAATTCTCCTTTAAACTCTTGCGAGAATTTAAGCAACCCATTTTTGTAATGGTCGAAATCAATCTTTGCCAAAGGCCTGTTTAATGTTTTCCATGTTCTTTTATCGGCAGTGTCAATCTTTACCGAAACCCAATTGGCAAGACTTAATTCTTCGCGAACCATTGAGTCGTTTAACAGCGAACCATTGGTGATCACTGCAATCGGGATGTTAAATGTCGTTAGAATTTTTATCGACTTGCCAAGGTTAATATCCAGGGTGGGCTCACCATTTGCAACAAAAGTCAAATAGTCTGGTTTATCTATCGCATCAAGCTTTTGCAAATGTTTTTTAACCTCCTCATAAATCACCGAAGGTTCAAAAAACGAAGTGCGGTCGGCGCTATACTTGTTGGTTATTCCAACCTGACAATAAATGCAGGAATAGGTGCAAACTTTTTGCGAACTGATATTATTTATTCCCAGGCTTTTGCCCAGTCTTCTTGATGGTATTGGTCCAAAACTGATCATGGATTATTCCTTTCTTGTTTTAATACATGTAATGCAATGTGAATTAATGTATTAGTCATTGAATATTTTGTTATAAATCGAAAATATTTCCTTACTTGTTTCTGATTCCGGCCTCCATTCGGTAATGCTCAGGCAGTTGATCATTGCAGTTACGACTTCAGGATCAAAGATGATCTTTCCAATAACCGGAATATCATTTTCGACACACCAGCTTTCTATCTTTTCTGAAATGGCCTCATTAAGATCGTATTTATTGATCACGACATAAGTTTTCACTTTGAAATTAGCCGTGATTTCGAGTACACGTTTCATGTCGTGAAAACCGGAGTTGGTTGGTTCGGTGACAATAATCGCTTTGTTTGTTCCGGTTATCGAAGAGATAACAGCACAACCTATACCCGGAGGCCCATCAATAATAATGGTATCCCAGCCAGTTTCCTGTGCTGTTTTTTTTGCATGTTCGCGCACCACGTTTACCAGTTTGCCCGAGTTTTCCTCACCGGGAGCAAGCCGTGCATGAACCATTTTTCCATTGCGGTAATTTCCTGCATACCAACGGCTTTTATCGCTTGGAATCATTTGAATGGAATGGGACGGGCAAATTCGCGAACACAATTTACAGCCATCGCACGATGTCTCGGAGATGGTAACTTTTTCACTCCGGAATGAGATCGCATCGAAGCGGCAATAATCAATACACAGCCCGCAGTTGGTGCAGGTGGTATATTCAATGACGGCCTTATGTCCGGTAGTAAAATTTCTGTCGTAATAATTTACAGGTTGTAAAATCAGATGAAGGTCGGCAGCATCAACATCACAATCGGCAACAATCGTATTACTATTTATAGTTGCAAATGCTGCACTGAGGCTTGTTTTGCCAGTTCCTCCCTTACCGCTTAGAATTACTATTTCATTCATCGTTTCACCAACTTTTCAATCGTTTTTAATAATTCTATAAACTGACGCTGATAAGCAGGTTTTTCCTCCACCAGCAAATGACCTTCAGAATAAATGCGGGCAATTTCCCTGTCGAAAGGAATTTCCATTAGCAACTTAATTTTATTTTGCTTTAGCCAGTCATATACCTCACGATTACCCAATCCTGCGCGGTTGACAATTACTCCGAAAGGTTTTTTGAGTTGCTGCAATGTTTCAACTGATAGTTTCAGGTCGTTCAGGCCAAAAGGGGTTGGTTCAGTGACTAAAACCACAAAATCAGCATCTCCAACTGTAGCGATAAACGGACAGGAAATTCCGGGAGGCGAATCAAAAATTGCCAGGGACCGATTGTTTAAAGAATTAATTGCCTTTTTGATAACCGGCACAGGCGAATAAACACCCACATCGGCCCGTGCTTCAATAAGTTCGGCATTACTATTCAGGAACATGGTTTGAACTGTGCCCAATTGTTTCTCTTTTTCGGTAATTGCGCCATACTTACAAGCTACCATGCAGGCACCGCAATCGTGGCACAAATCTTCGACCACCTGAATAAAATGATTGGCCGGTAGATATACAATCGCATTATAATTACAGTAATTGAAGCATTTGCCGCAAAACGCACAAGTATCGACATCAATAACCGGTATTTTTTGAGTCACAGGATAACTGTTCAATACTTCACCTGAAATGAATTCAGCAACATTGGGTTCTTCTGCATCGCAGTCAACCAATGTTGCTGAGATTCCGGCATTTTGCACCGCCCAAAACAGATTGGTCGAAACCAAAGTTTTTCCAGTCCCGCCTTTTCCACTGGCAACAGCTATTTTTAGATTTGAATAATCAGTCATAATTTAAACGGGTTTTCTCGTCGGAAAGCGAGGGCAAAATGGCCTCTTTCAGAAAAGATGTGTTCCAGGTATTTAAGTTACTGTGTGTCAAAAAATATTTCTGGGGGATGGGATGTGTTCCAAGGATCACTTCCATTCCATACTTTTCAGGAATGAACTTCCGGAAATGTTCCATGTATGGACAAGGAGGATAACCAACTAAAAATCCGGTTGCAAAATGGACATGTGTTACCCCGTTCTTTTTCATCTCTTCGGGAGCATACTCGATGTTTCCGCCCGGGCAACCACCACAGGTTGTAAAGGCAGCTAATTCAACCTCTCGGTTTTTGTAAATTGAGAATGCTCCCTCACGGTTTTGAAATGCCCTGAAGCATTTTCCACCAGCACAGCTGCGATATCGATCGCAAATGATGATTCCGATTTTAATTTTTGCCATTATGACTGGATTTAATAATCCAACGTAATAATGCGCCCCTTGGTGAAATCGAAGAATTTATCTTTTTGTGCAACCTGAACTCCTTCAATCAAATCTTCGGGATTAAATCCGGCGATTTTCAAACAGGTTGGACAGACATAGACACCCACTTTATTCGCAGTCAATTCTTTAATGTAAGTTTGCGCTGATTCAAAATTGGCAAAATTCAGATCTTTCGCTCCTTTAACCAGAAGTTCAACGGCATGAATGTCCATGTAAACCAATACATCCTTATCCTTGGCCATCATAACCGCCATTTTCAGAGGCATCAACACCCGGTGAGGGTCATTGTAGCTTTCGGTAATATGGATAAAAACTCCGTCCCTTACAGGTTCTGAAACTGAAATGCTGCTGGTGTCTTTAACTGCGGTGTCAGCCTGTTTGGGCGACTGATTACACGACATCATCAACATTCCACAAATGGCAATTAATGCTAAATTTTTCATATTAAAAAAATTAATGATTACACTCGTGATTCCCATCATGGTTACAGTAATTGGCTGTCAGGTTGAGTTTGTTTTCAATAAAATCGGTAACCAGTTCTCTTGCCGATTTTATTGGAGCACCTACAAAAGCATTGATATTTTGCTGATTGAACAAATCAATCGCTTTTTGTCCCATACCTCCGCCAATTACATCAGTCACCCCAAATACGGCAACCCAACGCGGATACAAACCCGGTACATGTTCGGGTGGCGTTAACTCTTTCACTTCGGTAATTACACTATTTACCACTTCAACAATTGCAAATTGTTGGCAATGCCCAAAATGGGCACATAAAACCCCGTTTTCCATCGGAATAGCAATTCGTTTGTTCATCTGCTAATTTTTTAGTTTGATATTTATAAAGAGAAGGGGCTTGATAACCCCTCCTGATTGATTTTAATTACCACCTCTGAAACGGTTTTGCCGCCCCAATCCCCGACCAGGTCCGCCTTGACCGCGTCCTAAACCTTGTCCACGTCCCAAGCCCTGACCTGGTTCGACAGATGATACCTTGTTCTGTAAAATTTCGTCGTCAGTTTTTCCCTTATTATCGGGATTGCACCGACCCATTTTTCTGCCTGTCATTGAGCCTTCACCTTGAGGGCCTTTTCTGTTTAATCCTGGCATAATAACCTCCTTTTAATAATGATTAATACTATTTTAAACCGCTTTTTAAGCGTTTTTCTTTTATCCAATTCCAAACTCTTTCCGTTACGCCGATGATCACAACAGCAACCAAACCAGCTATTGCACGATTAAATTCATCATCAGTTTTTCCTTTAGTATCTGGATTGCACCGACCCATTCTTCGGCCAGTCATGGCTCCTGTTCCATCGGGGCCTCGTCCATTTAATCCTGGCATAATACCCTCCTTTTTATTTTAGTTAGTACTATTTCAAGCCGCTTTTTAAGCGTTTACCTTCTCCCTGTCCGCCGCCGGTTTTGCGACGTAAACCCAGGCCTTTCCCAAGTTTTTCGAGGGCTTCATCTTCTGGTACAGTTCTGCATTTGCCTAATCCCCGTCCCGTTTGTTTACCTTTTTTCTCGGGTCCGGTTCCATCAAGTTGTGGCATGTTGTTTAATTTTTATGGTTCAACATTTCTATTATTTCACTTATCTTCTTTTCAGGTTCGTTTAATACAACTAACTGAATCTGAAGGCTGTCGAAAAGTGATTTTACTTTTGCTCCAAACTCACCCGACACAACTTTTACAACCCCTCTCGAGGCAACTAACTGAGCCGAAGCTGGTCCAGCCCCTTCAACATTTTCTTTGTTCGGGTTTGGGATATACTCAGTGGCAAGATTTTCGGTATCGTAAATTACGAAATACGAACAGCGGCCAAAACGGCTGTCTAACTTTGATTCAGGGCTATTCCCTGTTGATGTGATTGCTATTTTCATACGTAAATTATTTTAATTACAGTTTCTATTTCTCATTCCATGCTGGTGTGGCACTCCTTTACGTGTCATCTGACAATTACAGATAGGGCAAATTTCTTTCCGACAAGGCATCCCCGGAGAATGTACTTTTTCATGTCCGCACTTCGGGCAAATACAAAGATCGTCGAATGTACCCTTTTGGATATTTTCGCTGTATTGTTCAATGTCTGATGAACCACAAAGCGAACAATTCTTAATTTCCTGCTCTTTAGCCGGATGGTTGAAATAACAGCCACATCTATTACATGAATACCATTCGGTATCAAAAAAAACTTTACCTCCTTCGAAAACTATTGCTTTTCCCAACACGAACACCTGTGCAACTTTTCGCCTGGCGCTTTCATAAATACGTGTATAGGTTGGGCGTGAAACTTCCATTATCTGCGAAGCTTCCAAATGACCGTACAATTCATAGTCGCTTAAACGGATAGCTTCATATTCTTCGTAATTTAGTACGACCGGATTGTTTTCTTCCGGCAGGCCAATTGGCCTGAATCCCTTGAAATGTGGGGGATTTGTCATCTTTCTTATCCGTTTTGGTCGCGCCATAGTTATGAGCATTTGTGCGATACAAATATAATGAACTTTTGCTTACTATGTTTATATTTGTTATATTTGTTTCGCCTTTAGAAAAAAAGGTCAGAAATTATCCAGGAAGATTTCTATTCAATCAATAATCAAAAACTATCAATTATGGGAAAACAAGCAGTAAACATTTTGTCGTTAGATGTACCGAAATTAATCGACATGCTAAATGCCGCACTTGCTGAAGAGTGGCTCGCTTATTACCAATATTGGATTGGCGCAAGACTTATGGAAGGCCCAATGCGCAGCGAAGTTGAACCTGAATTATTGATTCATGCCAATCAGGAGCTAAACCATGCAGTAATGGTAGTAAGCCGTATTATTCAATTGGGAGGAACACCCGTTCTAAATCCGACAGAGTGGCCTAAACTTAGCCGTTGCTCATACGACGCACCAACAGACCCTTATGTTGAAGTTATTCTGGAACAAAACCTGAAAGGTGAGCGATGTGCGATTCAACGCTACAAAGAAATTGCTGACTTTACCGGAGGCGCTGACCATACGACACATGCTATGGCCACAACAATCCTAAACGAAGAACTCGAACACGAGAACGACATTGAAGATTGGCTTACCGATATCAGGAGAATGAAAGAAGAATTTAAAAAAATGAGATTGTAAATTTAAAAATTTAGAATTATGGAAACAACAAATCAAGTAATGATGGTATTGCCACGCATTGGCGAAGCCGCACCAGAGTTTAAAGCAGTAACCACACAGGGACCAATCAATTTCCCATCTGATTATTCAGGAAAATGGGTTATCCTGTTCAGTCACCCAGCCGATTTTACCCCTGTTTGTACTTCAGAGTTTATGACTTTTGCGTCGATGGAAGCAGAATTCCGTGCATTCAATTGCGAACTCGTTGGGTTATCGGTTGATGGACTTTACAGTCACATTGCCTGGCTGCGCACCATTAAAGAAAAAATTGAATACAAAGGAATGAAGAATGTGGAAGTTAATTTTCCACTGATTGAAGACATTACCATGGAAGTGGCCAAGAAATATGGCATGATCCAACCCGGCGAAAGCAATACTAAAGCTGTTCGAGCCGTGTTCTTTATCGATCCAAAAGGAATTATCCGCGCTATGATTTATTATCCGCTATCGTTGGGCCGTAATTTCGACGAACTGAAACGTGTAATTATTGCCCTTCAGGCTGCTGACAGTTTTGGCGTTGCCATGCCTGCCGACTGGCGCCCGGGCGATGCCGTAATTGTGCCTCCTGCCGGTTCGTGTGGAGTAGCCAAAGACCGCATGGAAGCTAAAGAAGAAGGTATGAAATGCTACGACTGGTTCTTCTGCACCAAAGAATTATCAGAAGAAAAAGTAATGAATGCCATAAAAGTCAAATAGTTAATCTATTCACTTTAATGCAAAACCGGTTATCTCTTTGAATTTGAGACAATCGGTTTTTTTTGTTCTATTTTCATTTATTGACTTTGGTTCATTTAATCAATGATTTAACATTTGAATGATCTCACTAATAGTCTTTTCCTGATCTTTTAAAACTATAAGTTGAATTTGCAAGCTGTCGGAGATAGCTTTAACTTTAGCTCCGAATTCACCTGAAACTATTTTTATAACCCCTTTTGAAGCAACGAACTGAACTGAAGCAGGACCACATCCTTCGATGTTATCTTTGTTTGTATTTGGAATATACTCTGTGGCAGCGGTTTCGGTATCATAAATTACGAAGTATGAGCAACGGCCAAAACGACTGTCTAATTTTGCATCCGGACTGTTTCCTACTGATGAGATTGCTACTTTCATTATTGATCACTTTTTTAATTACAATTATTGTTTTTCACTCCCTGGTGGTGAGGTGCGCCTTTTCTAACCATCTGACAATTGCAGGCAGAACAAATCTCATCCTTGCAAGGTGTTTCTTTTGAATGCACTTTTTCATTTCCACACTTTGGACAGACACAAATTTCCTCCGTTTTGCTTTGTAGCTTAGTTTCGTCGTATTGCACAATGTTTGTCGAACCACAAAGTGTACAGTTCTTTATTTCTTCTTCTTTTGCCGGATGGTTAAACCAACAGCCACAAGTATTACACGAATACCATTCGCTGTCGAAATACACTTTGCCTCCTTCAAATACAATTGCCTTCCCCAGTACAAAAGCCTGGGCTACTTTGCGTCGGGCGCTTTCATAAATACGCGTGTAAGTAGGTCTTGAAACTCCCATGATCTTAGCGGCCTCTACATGCCCGTTAAACTCAAAATCACTCAACCGGATGGCTTCGTACTCTTCAAAATTGATCACTACCGGATTGTTTTCTTCAGGTAATCCTATTGGTCTGAATCCCTTAAAATGTGGGGGATTGTTCATTTTCCGAATTCTTTTGGGTCTGGGCATATTAAACGAGCAATTGGTTTATATAAATATAATGAGCAATTGCTCATTATTAATTCATTTTTTGTATCTTTGTTTTAATCAGATATGTTTTTGAATTTAAGTACAAATATAATTTATTCAAAATGAAAACTTTATTAGTAAAATTACTTCTGATTGTCCCAGCCCTTCTTTTTCTGGATTGGGTGATCATGGTTATTGTCGGCTCTTTATCAAGTCTTTTAGGAGCAAACGATAATTTTTTCTGTACTATTTATTGTGACTTTGGTATCGGACTGCTGGTCTCAACGTTTCTATTTGTTGCCTATCTAATTATTAATCAGAATTTTCACCACAAGATTCAAGCCTAATCTTAAAATAGATGATGGATGATTTCTTTAATCAAAGTGAAAATTCAATGCCTCGTATTGGCGATCAAGCTCCTGCATTTAGATCTGTAACGAAGCAAGGTACTATTTATTTCCCTGCCGATTATTTTGGCAAGTGGGTCATTCTATTCAGCTATCCAACCGATTTTACTCCTGCATCAAGCTCCGAATTTTTGGCGTTTGCAACCAAGCACGATGACTTCAAGGCGTTCAACTGTGAAATAATAGGGTTATCGGTTGACAGACTTTGTAGCCACACTCCCAATTTGCACTCCATCAAAGAGAAAATAGAATACCAAGGAATGAAAGATGTCGAAATACAATTTCCCCTGATTGAAGATAATCCCATTGAGGTGGCCAGAAAATATGGGATGATTCAACCTGAAGAAAGCCATACAAAAGCGGTTCGAGCGGTATTTTTTATCGATCCGGAATGCATGATCAGAGCCATAATTTATTATCCTCTGTCACTCGGTCTTAACTTTGATGAACTGAAACGGGTAATTGTCGCTCTTCAAACGGAAGATAAAGCAATTTCACCACCTGCCAAATCATATTACGGTATCGCAAAAGAACTACCGGAAACCAAAAAGGAAGGCATGAAATACTACGACTGGTTCTTCTTTAACTAAGAATTAACTTAATAAATAGTATTGGATGCGATTAAAGTTAAAGTTTAGTCTTTTAAAGCTTAAGTTGACGACGAAGAACGCCACTTTGGCCAGTACGACAAAGAAATGGAAAACCTGATCAAATTTGGTGATAACTACTTGGCTGTTCAATCAATAGAACACAGCAAAAGTGCTGGTGCACGGCATCCAACAACATAAAGCGAACAAAATTGACTATTGAAAAGAGGTGGTGAATGCCACCTCTTTTTATGACCGTTATTCTTTCGAATGAAATTGTCCACTTTTTAAAACCTATAACTTACCCCAAATTGAAAGTTAATAGGATTCCCCGGAGTGAAGCACAATTCAGTAACGCTTTCCTGTTCTCCTTTGAGCTTGGTTTCGGTGGCAAACTGCGCCTCATTCCATTCGCTGTTTAATAGATTTTCGCCGTAAACAGTTAATGTGAACTGCCGGTAATTGTATGCCAAACTCGCATTAAACAAGGTGTGACCCAACGCGACAATCGAATTATCCTCATTCGCTGGCCGGTCGCTTAAATGCCTGAACCGAACGGAGCCACTGAATCCTTTTTCACGTACCACACTAATACCTCCGGAAGCGGTTAACGTTGGCACAAGAGGAATGTAGTTCTGTCCCTCCGGAAGGTTTTGAATGGTGCCTTTTGCAGCAGAAATATCAACATCAGCCCAAAGCCAAGGAAGGATGGACATTCGCGCTTCGGCATCAATTCCCAAACGCTGGGTGGGGTCGCTAAGCTCGGCCACACCTCCGTCACCACTATACACAAATTCCTTGTCGAGGTACAAATACCAGGCAGCAAACGAGAGATGAAGCTTATTGAAAATCCGGCTTTTGATCCCGATTTCACCTGCTGTTGCTTTGGGTAAAGTCCCCGTATTGCGCATAGCCGGGTCAAAATTGTATTTCATTAATTTGTTGTTGATTTGGCTGTCGCTTAAACCCTCGTTTTTCCAGGTATTCGAAAGCTCTTCAACCCGTGTCCCGATTACCGCATCGCGCGCATCGTTGGAGTGAAAACCCTGACCAAAATTGAGATAGACATCCAGATTTTTGGCCGGAGAAATAATGAGATTTAGTTTTGGACTGAAAACCGATTGGGCTGAAACTCCTGTCGCATGAGGTAATCCATTGTTGATGGAGTCGAGCGCTGAACCCGCCTGATCGTCTTTTGAAAATGTGAAATAATCGTGGCGCAATCCCCAAACCATCCGAACCTTCGGGCTAAAAACAAATTCCTGCTGGAACCAGATATTCAGGCTTTGCTCATCAACCACATCATCGGTAAAAACATCCATCCGTACCCGGTTTGGGCTGTGCCACAATTGAACGTCAATTTGATCGCCCCGGTAGCCGCCACCAATTTTGTTTAACTGACGCAATCCAAACCAGGAACTGGCGAATTTATAGTTGGCGTTTACACCTTGCATGGTTCGGTGTTCGTTCTGCTCGATCATATCGCCGTTTACAGTATCCTGAAGGAAATAAGTGAAATTTGAATACAACTTGAAATTATACTGCGTGAAATAGGAACTGACTTCAAACTCATTTCCTCCAGGAGAAAGAAACCGGTATTCCATGTTGATATTTTTGCGGTTGGTTACTCCTCCTTCCAGATTGTCGATTCCACCAAATCTGGTAATCAGGCCTTGCTCAATTGCCCGATCAGGTATTTGCCCGGAAGCATTCCAACTGGTAGAAAAACCACCTGCTGAGAAAGTCAATTTACTGTTCGGTGTAAGCTGGAAGAAATATTTGCCAAAAATATTCATGCGCTGAAATTTTTCCGGACTTTCAAACGGCCCATCCGAATGATGGTATTGCAAAGCCAGATAACCGTTTTGTTCCAGTCCTCCCTGATCGGGTTGAACCATCAGGGTATATTTTTGGGTATTAAATTGTCCGGCCTCGATCTTGAAAAGATTGCTTTCCAAAATATCTTTTGTTCTGAAATTCACCGCGCCGGCCGTATAGAAATCGCCCATATTGGCTAAGTACGGACCTTTATTAACTTCCATTTCATCGACGGTTTCCGAAATCAGAAAATGCAGATCGGCATATCCCTGTCCGTGCGCATGTGTGGGCATATTGACAGGTATTCCATCCACATTCACAGAAACATCAGTTCCGTGGTCGCAATCGAATCCACGAAGAAAAATCTGCTCTGCTTTGCCACCTCCCTGATGCTGAGCAATGAATAGCCCGGGAACCATCAACAACATGTCCTGCGAAGTCCGGAAGGGTTTCAACTGCATATCGATAGCCCTGATTTCACTGGAAGATGCAGCCGAAATCGGACGAATGCCCTGCACCGTAATTTCATCCAGCCCAATCACAGATTCTTCAAGATTGATTATGATTGTATCGGTAACATTTTCTTTGACTTCGACATTGCGAGTAACAGTCTGATAGCCAAGAGAAGAAAAAACCAAATCGTAGGTACCAATTTGAATGTTCCGGAGCTCAAATTTTCCATTCAAATCGGTGCTGGTGCCAATTAATGAACTTTTAATCTGGACATTTACTCCAATTAACGGAATTCCACTTTTTGTATCGAAAACGGTTCCGCAGATAGTGCCTGCATTATGAGCCTGCAAAGCAAGAGTAAAGAATGAAAAAAGGAGTAAAAGAACATTTTTCATGAAGAAATTTTTTAGTCTGTCTTGATTAATCGTGTTACGAATATATAAAATAGTAACACCTGCAAACATAACAAAAATTACTCAACGACGAAATAGTTCGTTCAATGAGTTTGCTGCGTTTTTGCTCCTGAAATTTTATAGTGATGCCGATGAAAAAAATGTAACAGTCCAATCTTCAATCAATCGATTGGCTTTGTATTTCTATTCATCGGCATTATACCAGAATGGGTTTGGATTGATTTAGATTTGCATTTGGTATAAAATACATAAAAGTCCCGATTTTATATAATAAAAATGCCTTTAGAATCTCTTGGCAATACGATCCTAAAGGCATTAGTCTTTTAAAATGATTCTTTAATTCAACATGTTACCAATCTTTATCCCAAAATATACAGTTCGTGGTTGTATAGGACCGTACATGTATGCAGGGTCACGGTCGACCCCACTATCGAAATCGCCTTGATAAGCATTGAAAATATTCTTAATCCCGGCTAAAAACTGAACTTTTGCCCCATTCAGTTTTACCGTGTAGCTCAGTTTTGTCCCAAGGTCGAAAAATGGGTCAGACTGCCGCAATTCGCCAACATCAAGATCCGTCATTGGTCCGAAATATGGAACCAGCATTTTGCCAGTGTAGTTTCCGGTAGCAGAGAGGCAAACATTTTTCACGAAATCCCAATCCAGTGCGAAGAATCCGTAATTGTCGGGGGTGCGGAAGAATCGCCGTTCATTAAATTCCTGTGGGTTATCGTATTTCGAAATTTGAACAGTAAATCCTGAAGTGAGGGAAAAATCGGCCATAGGCTTTAGTTTCAGTTCAGCATTTACCCCCTGAACAGCCGCTCCATCCTCTGCATTTTTACGGGTATAAAGTACAGTACCGTTCTCGTCAGGTGTACCTATCTCATTCACAAACGGATTATTCAGGCGAGTGTGAAAACCTTCAATTAAAAGACCGGTGTAAACCTTGCCAATTTGTTTGTTGAAGTCGAGCGAGAGCATTATACTGTGGCTGCTTTCCTGTTTCAGATTTGGATCATTTACGTTGATAACCTGGCGCGAACCTGATGTTTCAATATGCAAATCCTCGTCGAAAATCTGAGGAGCACGGTATCCTTGCGAATAGCTGGCACGAGCCTGGAGTGAAGAACTCAGTTCCTGCATTACAGATACACGCGGAATAAAAACATTACCGGTTTTATCTTCTGATCCTTTGGCGTAATCTTTAATCATGTAATGATCAAACCGTCCACCCGCAGTCAGCTTTGTTTTATCCAGTTTTATTTCATACTGTGTAAAAAAACCGGTGGTTACAGTCGACTGGTCTGAAACCAGTGTGTTTTCAGTATGAGGCACTGAAACAATCTTGCCGTCAACAATCACTGCATTGTCGTAATCAGAATAACCCAACTTCTTGTCTGTCAAATATCCACCTGTGTTTTCAATTCCGGCAATCAGGCTTGAGCGGCCAAACATTGCCTTATATTGCGCTCCAATGTTGTAGGTTTTGTCCTTTGAATTACCATAATCGCTAAGCGAATAGTTGGCCCCGTAATACGAATCGCGGTTCAGTGATTGGCCTGAAGCATAAACAGAAAGCAGATCGAATTCGCGGAAGAACTGATCGTAGGTAAAGGCCAGGGTTTTGATGTCGTGTTTTACAGCCTCGGCAACATTGCGCTCATGTAGCGGATAGTCATGCTTGTTGCCTCCATCGCGTTCTTCCTTAATATTGAAAAAATCGACAGCCATTTTGCTGCGGTGCCCGAACCGGTGAAAGAAGCGCGCCCCCAGGGTCAGGTTTTCCATAGGTGAAATCTCTGAAAATCCATCGCCATTGGCATCAAACATTTTTCTTTCGCGTGAAAAACCATATACAGCAACACCTGTTTTTCGGTCGTCGGATACCAATGAAGTATTGAAATTGACTGAATAATCGGCTGCTCCTCCTCCTGAGTTGGAAAGCCCAACACCTGTTAAACTGGTGTTGGCTCCAAGTTCATACGAATTATTTACAGGATCTTTCAGAATAATATTGATTGTTCCGGCAATGGCATTTCCACCAAAAAGAGCCGAGCCACCACCGCGTACAACTTCAACACGCTCAATCATATTCGAAGGAATCAGTTCCAGTCCGTAAACTCCTGCCAACCCACTAAAAATTGGACGACTGTTGATCAAAATCTGAGAATAAGGGCCTTCCATTCCGTTCATCCTGACCTGAGTAAAACCGCAATTTTGGCAATTGTTCTCCAATCGAAGTCCCGGACAAAAATTTAGGCCGTCCCCCAGTGTTGCCGACTGTGTTGTCAGGAATAGTTTGGGCGAAATGGTGTTCACAATCATAGGAGCTTCGGTACGCTTTTGTTCACTACGATCAGACGAAACAACCACTTCCGAAAGATTAAAAACGTCTTCTTCTAAATTGAACTTAACCTCAATCGTTTTTCCTGTTTCGACAATTATTGTTCGTTCTTCAGGTTTATAACCTACCGTGCTGGCCACTATTGTATAAGTGCCTGGCCGGCAGTTTATCAATTGGAAATGACCAGTTTCGTCGGTGTATGTTCCTACAGTCGTTCCTTTTAACGAAACGTTGGCAAAAGATAAGTGGGTTGCACCATTGGCCACATGGCCAACTATATTGGCATCGGTTTTGATTTTTTGGGCGCTTAAATTCAACGCCAGAATAAGAGCTATAACTGATAGAATATGATATTTCATTTGTGTCTTTTATAAATTGATTGAAACAAGAAAGAATAAACAACACAATGTATTGAATTACAATACAAAAGCATTCACTCTGCCTGTTTGTTATCCGAAAATGAGTAGTCTTTGTTTAAGGATTATTTGTTCCTATTTTGAAAAGTATTACTTACTAAAAGAGATTAGGCGGTCCCCGAAGTTGAAATCCCAGACCATCGTATGAATGAAAATCATCAATAATTGGGATATAGGTAAGTTGAGTGTAAGAAAATATTGGATCTGGCAAAAACGAAGAGGTCTCCGTTTCGTCAAATAATACATTATTGAGAAGGTGGATAAGTGCATACTCTCCCTTGCCGTGATTATGATGCTCGTAAGGAGATTTATTGGAAGAATCATGTTTAAATGGATGAGAGTGTATGATTACTTCCCCTTTTAAGGTATGAGTGTGATAAAACAGGGTAATACCACAATAGTAACCTACAAACAGAAGAAGCAGGAAATATTTAATGGTATTAAAAATTTTATAACGCAAATAATCCATCTCAATTTGGTTTTGGTGCAAACATATATAAATTGGCCTTTATTCTCTATCCCTAAAAATTATGATTTTTTTAAATCTCAATTACTATTAATTTTCGCCATCTCTCAAAAACCGTGTGATGTACAATGCGGTAATGCGGATTGTACTTTTCTTCATAGTGTTTGCTGTGGTGCGCCACAACATTTCCCTTTGCCAGGGTTTTCCATATCTGCTTTTCGTCCGATTTCATATCAGGTAAACGAAGGTTCATTTGTTTAATAACCTGTAAAACCTCGCTCCATTCCTTTTCCCAGCTTTCAATTTCCGGATTACGGGCAAGTTTCACGCTTTTAACCATCGCCAGCAATAAGGTATCGCGCGGAATGATATGATTCTTAATTAACAGCAAGTTTATCCGAATTACTATTATTGACCTGGCTGCATAATATGGGAATAAGTACAATGCAACTCAAAACTAAAAGATTCTTCATTATTTGTTTTTTAATTGTTATTCGTTTTATCAGAAATAAATTGGTTTATCCTGAACTGATTTCCCTGCTTGGTTTTTAAAGAGGCATGGTCAGGAAAGGCAAGCTCTAATTCGTTATCGAACTGTTAATTAGATAAAAGTGCAAGCTTCATTAACAGAATTATTTTCGTAGAAAATAACTGGCCTTGACTAAATACCAATGAGCATTTAGTCCTACTTCAGAAAACGAATCGAAAAGGTGAGGTAATAAACTAAGCCATTGGAGGTGCGCGCAATTGCGCATAGGAATAAGAGCTTGAAGGGATAAATGGAGACGTGTAACCGATCTTATATTCGCACAGGACAATTACCGGCTCAGGAATTTGAGGAGTGCCCGATGAACTTTCCCAGTTCGCTTGCATAAGATGCTGAATATGAACATAATATGCAGATGAATGGGAGTGCGATTGAAAAGGACTCTGTTTAGTTTTAGAAAAAGGGTGTGAATGGACAATAATTTCACCATTCACGAGATGAGTATGGTAAAACAAGATTATGCTGCTGTAATAACCGATAAAGAGTATTAACAGCAGAAACTTAAAGAATACGGATATTTTATTTTTTAAATAGGTCATACTGGAATTTCCGCTGCAAATATAACTGCTTTATTTCAAAATGACCATCCCCATTTATTGGGATTTAGAAGGTACAACGATTCTGGAGTGTTAACACCCACCCTTTATTTTTGTTGTTTTAGCAATAACAGGTTCCGTTGAATTTTTTAGTGCTTCAACCAGTATCTTCATATCTGTAGCTGCTTTTAGCCTGAAGTTATACGTATTTTGTTCTTTTTTACTGGCATCCGAACCAGGAGGAACCAACTCTGAAAACAGTTTTTTAAAGTCTGAAGACGATTCGATAAGAATATAATTTTCAGCTTTACCCAAAAATCCTGCCTTCAAATAGCCTTGTTTCGCAAGCTGCTGATCATCAGCATAAAAGTAATTCACTTTATGCTTTTGGTTCAGAATATTTTCCCATTGCCGGTCATTCATCTTGTCAATCGGAATGTTGATTGCAAAAGGTAAATGGTAAGCTTTGAAGGCTTCAGGAGTGCGAACATCAATGATATTTATGCGATAATAATTATTTACAATCTCGCTGGCAAGCTTATCTGCCGGAATCTCTACTGAGCTTAAATCAGTATGTTTAAGCGCATCCCGAACCCTTCCTTCCAAACGGCTGTTGCTGTCAGGAAGGATTGCAACCAGAATCAGGACAAAGAATGCAAATCCGACAGCCGAGGAGTACATAATTACCCTGTTTTTAGGTAATTTCGATTGAGTTCCATTCACTTTGTTTTCGACCAGACGGGAGATGTAAAAAGCAACAAATGCAAAAACAGTAAGTATAAATGCAAAAACAATTTTTGACATCCCAAGCTTTTCGTTGATCAGAACAGGCCCCCAGGCTTGAGCAAGATAAATTTTTTCGAACATCGGATAACCTTCAGCAAAGGCAAGAACACCAAGCCCCGATCCAAATACAAAAGCCAAACCGTCAAGTTTTCCGATGGAAGCAGCGCAAACGCTGGTTCCGGGACAAAAACCCCCGATGATGAATCCCACACCCATGATGGCTCCACCGACCAGTGCCGACCGAAGAAAGGTAGGGTTAATATAAATAAGGCTCAAATCGAGTATTCCAATCTGCCCGAATAATAAAACACCAATCATAGCGGTAACTCCGGCAGTGAAGAACACTTTAAGCACGGTAAAATCGTATCCATAGAATAAACCAACCAATTTTTTGGTTGAAGAAAAACCTGCCTGTTCAAGGACAAATCCAAATCCAATTCCGGCAATTAATGCCACCACCAGATTGAATTCATTGCTTAACATATAGGGTACTAATGGAGCCATAATTGATGATTTTTGATTGATGAATTATAATTTGAGATTACAGACTTCAGATTACAGACAAAAAACTTTAAGTTCAACTTGAAACTTTGAATCTGGAACTTGAAACTTACTTCAGCCAAAGTTTTCTAAAGAGATAAGCAAAAGCATAACCCGAACCAAAAATAGCGAGCATGGTAATAATACCGCCAAACGACATTACCGCCATTCCGCTTAAAGCAGCGCCACTGGTACATCCGCGGCCAAGCTGCGAACCAAGGCCAAAAAGTGCGCCTCCAATAATAGCTGCAATAATCCGGGTGCTGTTGGTAATATTGGGTCCTCTTTCCAACTTAATTCCGGCACGGTTTGAAATTACTCCGGAAAAGAAAGCACCAATGACCACACCAATCACTTCAAAAACAAGCCAATCTTTCAATGGTCCTCCGGGATGCTCTTCGATATACGATTTAATGAAAGGTGTATTTGACGAATGTTGCGGAGCCACTTCGGCAACGGCGGAAAGTACCACACTTTTTACAGCGCCGCTGGCACCCAGTCCACGACCTGTCACATAAATTGTTCCAAGCAAAACCAAGCCAAGTAAAAACCCGGCCAGGTAAGGATTCATGTATTTAATTGGGTTCATTATTTCTGAATATTATCGGTTTCAACTGAAATATCTTGTTCATTTTCTTCAAGTTCCTCGTACCCGGTAACCATTGCATGGATATTTGATGTTGGAGTTTTTCCAGTGGTAGTCATATAAACATGCACAACCAGGAATATCATCAAAAGAATTGCACCCAGCGTATGCCAGAAGGCAATTGATGCCAGCGGGTAATCTTCAATCACAATCAGATTGTTTTGATCGATTGTTTTGTACAGCATATAAAGTATGCCAGAGGTGGTTGTTAATGGGATAAGTACGATTTTAAAACCCAGATAAACGAGTCGCTGCAATGGATTTAGCTTGCTGAGTTCTGACTTTTGTGTTGGATGGTGTTCTCCTTTAAAGATACCAGAAATGTAGAATTTAATCTGCTCTTTTAATTGTTTGGTTGTGGGAATGTATTGCCGCCATTCGCCGGTTGTAATGTGCCAGAAAATGGCAAAAATCAACAATCCGATTAGCATCCACGAAGCAGTGCGGTGATATTCAGTTGCTTTTTCGAACCCAAATATGGAATATGAACCGTGAACCTCGAAGCCTGTAATTGCCAGAAACATAATGAGTGAGGCTTGTGTCCAGTGCCAAAAACGTTCAAATCCTTTATAAATATATACTTTACGCATCTTTTAAATTTTACTAAAATGAAACGAGCCATGAGAGACACAACCACACACACAAGAGAATGTTTGTAATGGCGAGTTCCATCTGGCAATTAAAAAACAAATTATAAACAGATGAAATATTCAGAAATTGATCCGGCTACTCGGTTGGTTTATCTTCATCGTAGCTGATGATCTGTTTTTCGTACTTATTCTTCCTGATCAATACAAAAATCCGGAGAAATGCATGACCCAAAACTGTAGCAAGGGTTAGGAAAAATGCCCAAATCCCTACATTATCCTGAATAACATTCCGGTCACGACCTGGAAGATAAAAACCTGACAGTTTAGCCAATCTTCCGTTATCCCGGGTATGACATTCCGCACAACTTACCGCTTGCTCTTTTGGAGAAACCATGTGGTTTACAGGCCAATACATTACAGTCTCAACAAAACCATATTGACCACTGTATTTAAGTCCCGATTCTTTCATCCCGGCTGCCACTGCTTTATCCCAATTAAAATCTTTCCAGTAAGCGCTATCTCCTTCAGTTGCCCCATACAATTTTGGTTGTACCAGGCAGTTATATACCTTATCGTAAATCTGGTCGCCAACATGAATCTTTACCGGAATAATTTTGGAGTGCCTGTCACTGTATGAGCCATTTAAAGTGTTCATTTGCACCGGTACAGATTTAATGGTGTCACCTAAAATATACTGATCAGCGGTTCCGTTAAACCAGATATAATCGGGCTTAATATTTCGGGCCCAAACAAATGAACCTTTAATCGACATATAATCATGGTTGCCCAGCGAATCCTCTTCTTCATAAGGTTTACCATCCTTCAGTTTTCCGGCATCCGACCATTTCCATGACATTTTAGTTGAATTTACCTTTGCGTACTGCGGGATATGACACGCCTGACACGAAACTCTTGATCCGTGACGATTGAGTACTTCGCTAAGGTGGGGAGTATTTGTATGGCATTGTTCACAGGTGGCCCGATTCGTATTATCGGTAGAAACTGAATACAACTTACCTATAATGTTGTGATTTTTAGCGGTATGACAGGTAACGCACTCCAAGTTCATCCCGTTGGCTCCCATGTGTACATCCACTTCACGGCTGCATGAGTTTAAAGCAACCTCAAGGTCTCCGTGTTTCACATTATTTCCACCCCCACCAAAAGAGTGGCACGATCCGCAATTGCTTTTTCGCGGAGAGCCAACACTCTGTGCTACATTCTCAAGGTTGACTGTACGATCGGGATAGCCTGCCATGGAAGCTCCTTTCAGATACTCTTCGCTGTTGTCGTGGCAAACCATACAATCGACATTGCGGGCATTGTTAAAATCGAAATGACTGCTGGACATGCCATAACCAATGTGACATTTTGCACACGATTGCTGGTTGGAATTGGTTCCGAGACAAAAATTATTCATTACGTTTTTCTTTCCGGCAGAAGAAATACCGCGTCCTTCAACATACGATGCCCGTTCCCAGTTCCAATGCGACGAAGCCATCACCTCCTTGTGCGTTTCAGTATGACATGAAAGGCAGGCCTCTGTTACCTCCTGAGGAGTTTTAAATTCTTTTTGCAATGCCGGAAGTTTGCTGTGATCAACAGAAGGAACAGCCTTTAAAGCATACTTGTGCCTTAGTTCTTCCAATTTAAGGTTATAGTTATCTTCCTTGGGGAGAATATTTGCCATTACCAGCGTGATAATGACAACTAAAATTACGAGCAGCAGATTCCTAAGCATAGCATTTTATATTGTCCGAAACGAGCAATTGCTCGTTTCAATTAAAAATGCAAATATAAGAATATATCAATATGTAGGAAGGTTATGCAAAAAATATTCCTGCCAAACAAAATGATTCACTGGCAAGATGCTTCGTTTTATGTAGAAAAAGAGTAAATAGTATTGCAAACAGAATGGTAGGCACGGCAATAATCCAGTGGCAATCTCTTTCTGTCTCCAGAGAAAAAGAATGAAAAAATTAAATGCCACAATTTTTGGGCAAAAACAAAATGAGCAAAAAATTTACAGTGTGAAATGGGAAAGAGGACGTTTCATTCTGCGAATTTGGTCGCCATCATTCGTTACGCCAAATGACCTGTTGGAACTTCAAAACAAAAATTCACACGCATTGGAGGAAATGGATTCGCTCACAGAGAAGGAACGAAACTCGATATAGAAAATATTTACTGGCTGACAAAACTATCCTTCGTTATAAATACTTTGAATTACCAATCCTGCCAGTGTGAAACCGTATATCGCG
>DAITNH010000052.1:0-22484 GCA_036834745.1 Prolixibacteraceae bacterium | reverse complement strand
GCAAGTGAACGACAACATCAATAAATCGTTGTTGAGTTTATACAAAACCGGAGAATTCAGCACACTCACCGAAGTACTTTTCATCGAGCGATGCCTGAACCTGTTGAAACCCGGAGGCCGCATGGGAATTGTATTGCCCGAAGGGGTTCTGAATAATACCAATCTGCAAAAAGTGCGCGATTTTGTGGAGAGCAAGGCAAAAATTATCCTGATCACTTCCATTCCTCAAGATGTGTTTATGAAATCGGGAGCTACCGTGAAACCAAGTCTTTTGTTCTTTAAAAAATTTACAGAAGAAGAAACTGCAAAATGGAAAAGAATAGCTGCAAAAGCGAAAAAGGATATTGACCAGAAATATAGCGCCCAGCTTGATGAACTAAAACATTTACTTAACCAAAAATCTGTTGCTGCGGATGTGAAGAAAAAGGTTAAAGCGGAGCAGAAACAACTGGAAGAACAAATTGCAGCGGAGATAAAAGCCCGGATTAAAACTGATTTTGACTACCAAATTCCCATTGCTCAGGTCGAAAAAGCCGGGATTAGCTCTACTGGCGCAGAAATTGAAAACGAATTGAAGCCATTGGCTCTCGAATTTACTGAATACAGACTTGCCAATAAACTCTGGGAAAATAAGTTCACAAGCATTTCATACACCATTCTCGACGACCAACAAATTTACCGGATACCGATAGCCGGAGAACCCGAAGTTTTTTACAACTAAGATGATTTTACCAACAGGCAAATACATTCACAATACCAATTTCAGATTACTTGACAATTGGAGCGTTCAATATTTGATTGAATCGACTTTCTTGTATAATCCAATCTACAAATTGGTAAGGATTGGAGAATTCTTACACAAAAGTAGAAATCAAATTTTAATTGAGACTGGCAAAAAATACCAGCGAGTTACGATTAAAATAAATAATGGTGGAGTCATTCCACGAGACGTTGAACAGGGAGAAAATATCGGTACAAAACAACAATTCATAGTTGGAGAAGGTCAATTTCTCATGTCTAAGATTGATGCAAGAAATGGTGCATTTGGTATTGTTCCTAAACAACTGGAAGGAGCGATTGTGACTAACGATTTTCCGGCATTTGAGGTCAATAAAGGAATCATTAATCCGGAATTTTTGGTTCTTATCACCACAACAAAAGAGTTTATCAAATTTGCACAAAGCTGTAGTAGTGGAACAACCAATCGTCAGCGCATTGATATTCCTTCTTTTTTGAATGTCAAAATTCCACTTCCCTCCCTCGAAGAGCAAAACCAAATAGTTCAGGCCTACAACAACAGAATTATTGAAGCAAAAAGGCTGGAAGATGAGGCGAAAAGTTTGGGGAAGGAAATTAAAAAATATTTGTTTGATCAATTAGGTGTGGTTAAAAATAATAGTTCAATTGCCATTAATGGGTTAAGTTTTCTGGCATATAAAGAAATTGAACGATGGGCTTTAAGTCATCTTTTAAAGCAAAGATTGTATTCTTTTAAAAATGTAAAACATCCAATTCTACCTATAAAAACATTGTTGACCTTTTTTGAAGGTGGGAAAACACCATCAACATCAAGAAATGATTTTTGGGGAGGAGATATTTACTGGACATCCGCAAAAGATATGAAAGAACTGTATTTAAAAAGTGCACAGGATAAAATCACAAAACTTGCGGTGAAAGAAGGAGGATTGAAAGTTTATCCAAAAGGAACCTTGCTCGGAGTTTTCAGAAGTGGAATTTTAAGACATTCTTTTCCTGTCGCATTAACTGAAGCAGAAACGGCTATCAATCAAGATTTGAAAGCCATGGGTATAAATGAGGAAATGGTGCAGAAAGATTATTTTTTGAATTATTTAAACGTCTTTCAGAAAATGATTTTAGAACGGTCTCAAAAAGAAGGAGTCACTGTTGAAAGTATTAATACCGATGAATTTCTGGAAATTCCAGTGATAATTCCACCAATTGAAACCCAGAGAATAATTTCAACACACATACAATCTATTAGAAACGAAGTTGCCAACAAAAAAAATCAGGCCGAATCAAATCGCCAACTTGCCATTACTGAATTTGAAAGCAAAATATTTATGCCATGCAACTAAAACGGTTACACATCAAAAAATACAAGCTATTTAATGATTTCACATACGAATTTCCAGCTGACAGTAAGCATTTTGTCAATGTTTTAATTGGCATTAATGGTTCAGGTAAATCAACTATTCTGGAAGCCATTGCCGAGATATTCAGTTGTGTTGTACTTGGAGAAAAGGCAAAGTTTGGATTCGAGTTGGAATATGTCATGCGATATGAAAGTACTTCTTTAAAATCAGAAAGTGGTTTGGAATGGAGTAGCATCCAATATAAAGAAATTCACATCAAAGCTGACGATAATGGACAGGTACCGGAACTTTTGATTATGCCCGAAAAAGACGATGATACTGATGTATTTTATAAAGTGCCACCTGTTAATCAATACCAATTTTATCTACCCCAAAGTATTGTCATTTATTACTCTGGCTATTCTGAGATTATGAAAAGGCTCTGTGAGCCACATAATGATAAATTATCAAGAAACTTACGCAAAGGTGAAAGTTCATCGGTTCAATTCTATTACCATGAACCAAAACTATTTAACATTATCTTGCTTAGCTTGTTGTCTTTTGAATATGGAGATGTGCCAGAGTTTCTAAAGCAGAAGGCGAAAATTGAAGGTGTTCAGAGAATCAATTTGCGATTTAAAAAACCACATTGGGCAAATGATACTATTGAGAATTTCTGGGGTGCCGAGGGTGAAGTTAGGGCTTTTCTATTTTCTTTAGAATTTCTTGCTACCGACATTAATAAAGAGAATCTTTCTCGTGGAAATGGTGTCTTAATATATGAGACTGTCTCAGATAAATATATTAATGTTGAAATCAGGACTAAAGAAAAGCTCTTTGAAATAAGGGATTTTGTGATTGAAGAAAAAAATCTGTTCAAAATACTGCATACCATGTATTTGGATGACATACTGGATGATATTAGTTTCTCACTAATTAAGAATGAAACCGGAGAGCAAAAAACATTCAGCATTTTAAGTGAAGGTGAACAGCAATCCATCACTATTAAAGGGCTTACCGAATTATTGGCGGGAGAAAATACACTGTTCCTGTTCGACGAACCCGATACCTTTTTGCATCCCAAATGGCAACGCAGTTTTATCAGCGAAATTGAAGAAAATGTTGAGTTGAACCATGCAAACGAAATCAGCTATTTAATTGCCACCCACTCACCACAAATACTCTCAAATGCCAAACCAGATAAAACCTTTGTAAAGATTATCGAAGATGGACAATTGGTAGAACAAACCCCGAAGCACTATGGCCGCGAAATAAGTTCAATTTTGTACAACCTAATGGGAGTTGAAGAACGAAACGAAACCATCCGAAAAGATTTGAGCAAACTGTTCATGCTGATTGAAGATGAAGAAATTGAAGAAGCGGAAAAATTGCTGGCAGATTTAACCGAAATATTGGGCGATACCGATGTCGATATTCAAAACGCTGCCATTCAACTCAATTATTTGAAAGAAGATGAAGCAGATTAGTAAAAGTCGTGAACCAAGAAGTTTGGAAGAACACAGGGCAAAAGGTGGTGATTTTGATGGGCTACACAAAAGTAAACTCAGAAAACAACTCATCAAAGAGCAAGGTAACATTTGTTGTTATTGCATGAGAAGAATAAAGAATGAAGAGCCAATAATATCTACGAAAATCGAACACTTTAAATCACAGAAAAACTACCCAGAATTACAATTAGATTATCAAAATCTTTTGCTTGCATGTACTGGAAATGAAGGTAATCCAAAAATGATGCAAACCTGCGATACATTTAAGGGGGAAAAGGATCTGAGTTTTAATCCTGCGGATAAAGGCCGTAATATTGAGTCTTTAATAAAATATCTCAATAATGGAGAAATCCGATCAATGAATCCATTGCTTGATAAAGAGCTTGATGATGTTCTTCATTTGAATACAAAAGATTTGAGGGATACCCGCGCTGGATATTACAAGATGTTTGATGACAAGATCAAACAAAAAGGAAACGAGTATAAAGGGAAACAAATTCCTCGAAGCTTTTTTGAAACAGAGAAAGAACAATTACTTACAAAATTTGGTGGCAAATTTCCTGAATTCTGCATGGTAGGTGTTTATTTGCTCAATAAAAGACTAAGCAAGCTGAATTGATAAATAAGACTGACAATTTTTGAGCACAAAAAAACGTCCGGAGTTTATACCGAACGTTTTTCATATTTTATTAGTGAAATAAATATCTATTCCGCGGCAACTGCAGCCATCTGCCGAACTTTGCTTCCGGGGTAAACTTTGAGCGCCTCTTCCAGAATTTTCAGCGAAATGGCCAAATCTTCCTTTTTCAGCACGTATGCAATGCGGACTTCATCTTTTCCGTAGCCTGGTGTAGTATAAAAACCTGAAGCCGGTGCCATAAAGATGGTTTGGTTTTCGTATTCGAAATCGCTCAGTAACCATGCGCAAAATACATCGGCATCGTCAACCGGAAGGCGGGCAACGGTGTAAAATGCTCCCATCGGTATTGGCGAATAAACGCCGTTAATGCGGTTCAGCCCGTCGATCAGGAATTTGCGACGCTCAACATATTCGTCGTAGATGTCGTGCATGTATTCCTTGTTGTTTTCGAGCGAAGCTTCAGCAGCAATTTGCCCGATCAATGGAGGACTTAAACGTGCCTGACAAAACTTCATCACATTCTTTTTCAGTGCTTTGTTCTTGGTAATCAAAGCGCCAATTCGCAGGCCACATTCACTGTAACGTTTCGAAACAGAGTCAATAAGCACCACATTTTGCTCAATCCCTTCGAGGTGAAAAGCTGAAATATAAGGTGCTCCGGTGTAGCAGAATTCGCGGTAAACCTCATCGGAGAACAAATACAAATCGTATTTTTTTACCAGGTCGCGTATCTGGTTCATTTCAGTGCGGTTATACAAATAGCCGGTTGGGTTATTCGGATTGCAGATCATGATTCCTTTTGTGCGCGGCGTAATCAGTTTTTCAAATTCCGCAACGGGAGGCAAAGCAAAACCTTCATCAATCTTCGATGGTATTGATTTGATAATCGCGCCGGCCAATATTGCAAAAGCTGTATAGTTGGCATAAGCCGGTTCAGGAACGATGATTTCATCGCCCGGATCCAAACATGCAAGAAAAGCAAAGGTAACCGCCTCTGAACCTCCGGTGGTAATGATGATATCGTCGGCAGAAACATCAATTTTAAAAGAATGATAGTACACCGCGAGCTTTTCACGGAATGATTTTATTCCTTCACTTGGAGAATACTCCAGAATTTTCCGGTCAATGTTCCGGATGGCATCAATCGCATTCTGAGGTGCCGGCAAATCCGGTTGCCCGATATTCAGATGAAACACTTTTCTTCCCTTTTCCTTTGCTTTGTCAGCCAAAGGAACCAACTTCCGGATAGGCGAATCCGGCATCAAATTACCGCGTTCCGATGTAATAGGCATGTTGTAAAAAATATTATCAATGAGGCGGCAAATATACGATTATCAATTCTAAATAAAAATTTTAGGTTTTGGTTTAATGTGAAATCTTAACAGCACAATAACTTTCATTTTAATAGTTTCAGGGTGTAAAATAAGAGATATGTGTATAATCTGTATGACAGATCGTTGAGAAGGCCTAAATTCATTGTCTTTTATCATGTTTTCCGATATCCGGATCGCCTAATTTTGAGGCCTTCGAAAACAATAAAAAAAACTACGACGATGATTATAGGAGTTCCAAAAGAAATTAAAAACAACGAAAACAGGGTTGCTTTAACGCCGGCTGGTGCAGCCGAAATGGTTAAAAATGGTCATACTGTTTATGTGCAGTCAAATGCCGGTATGGGAAGCGGATTTACAGATGAAGATTACATTCACGCACATGCAACCATTCTTCCGACCATCGAAGAAGTGTATGCCATTGCTGAAATGATCATCAAAGTGAAAGAGCCGATCGAGTCGGAATACAAACTGATCAAAGAAGGCCAGATTTTATTTACTTATTTCCATTTTGCATCAGGTGAGCCTTTAACCATGGCTATGCTGGAGAACAAATCAATCTGTTTGGCCTACGAAACTGTTGAAATGACAGATCGCTCACTGCCATTGTTGATTCCGATGTCGGAAGTGGCCGGACGCATGTCAATTCAGGAAGGCGCCAAATACCTTGAAAAAACTTACGGCGGATATGGCGTTTTGCTGGGCGGTGTTCCCGGAGTGCCTCCTGCAAAAGTGCTGATTATTGGCGGTGGAATTGTTGGAACCGAAGCTGCTAAAATGGCCGGAGGTTTGGGCGCTGATGTTACCATTATTGATTTAAGCCTGAAACGCTTGCGTTATCTCGACGATATTATGCCAGCCAATGTAAAAACAATGATGAGCAACGAATACAACATTCGTGAAATGGTTCAGCATTCTGATGTGATCATTGGTGCTGTGCTTATTCCCGGAGCTGTTGCTCCCAAGCTGGTTACCCGCGATATGCTCCCAACGATGAGACCGGGAACTGTTTTGGTTGATGTGGCTGTTGATCAGGGCGGATGTTTCGAAACTACCGTGCCAACAACCCACGATCATCCTACTTTTGTGATCGACCATGTAATTCATTATTGTGTTGCCAATATGCCAGGCGCCGTGCCACGCACTTCAACCCTTGCATTGACCAACGCGACTTTGCCTTATGCTTTGGATATCGCCAACAAAGGATGGAAAAAAGCATGCATCGACAGTGAACCTTTGAGAAAAGGCTTGAATGTAGTAAGCGGAAAAGTTGTTTACAAGGGCGTTGCCGATGCCTTCGGACTTCCATATCAGGACGTTCAGACGGTATTGTAATCCGGTATAAATGCTGAATAAAATCCCGTTCTGAACCTTTCAGAACGGGATTTTTCATATTAAGTCAGACATACTTCCATACATCCGGGATTGAATGTAGTAATTTGAATATTTACTTTATTGTTATGTCAGAATATTCGCGGTCAATGCAGAGAATTTTTTTACTAATTTTGTTGAAACAAAGGATGCTAAATGAGAAAACTATCAATTTATGTAGATACGTCTTTCATTGGAGGATATTTTGATGAAGAGTTTTCGAATGATACAAAATTGCTTTTTGGTGAGATCTTACGTGGTGGTTATCAATTGGTAATCTCTGATTTAACTCAAAAGGAATTATTAAATGCACCTGAAAAAGTTAAGACTTTGCTGATGGATTTGAAGGTTGATTTTGAATTGGTTTTTGTAACAGAAGAATCTATTAATTTAGCCTCTGAATATGTCAAAGAAAAGGTTATTGGGCAAACAAGTTTTGACGACTGTATCCACATTGCAACTGCAACTATTAACCGGGTAGATTTACTGGTGAGTTGGAATTTTAAACACATTGTAAATATCCAGAGAATCAGGGGATATAACTCGATAAATTTAAAAAATGGATATCCAATATTAGAGATACGTTCACCTAAAGATTTGATCAATTATGAAAATTCAAAAGAAATATGATAGCGTAAAAATGATGAGAGACATCAGAGAAAAGATTAACTCTGAAATTATCAATATGACTCCTGCGCAAATATTGGAATATATAAAAAAAGGACGAATTGATTATGAAAAGATAATGGCTGGCCATCAGGCAGTAAAATAAAACTAATCCTGAATGGTTTTGCCAAAAGGCTGGAATATTCATTTCCGGCCTTTTTTCGTTTATGCCTGAAGGTTTATTCTGTCAACGAACTAATTTTTCTATTTTTGCACCTTCGTTAAAAAGCATAAAAACAAAATCATGAATATCCCCAGTAAATACAACCCCGCCGAGGTAGAAGACAAATGGTACCAGTATTGGATGGAAAACAAGTTCTTCCACTCCGAACCCGACGAACGTGAACCTTACACGATCGTCATTCCACCTCCAAACGTCACGGGAGTGTTACACATGGGGCACATGCTCAACAATACCATTCAGGATATTTTAACCCGTCGCGCCCGGATGCTGGGTAAAAATGCCTGTTGGGTTCCCGGAACTGACCACGCATCGATTGCTACCGAAGCCCGTGTGGTGAACAAACTGAAGAACGATGGAATTTCGAAATTTGATTTGAGCCGCGACGAATTTCTGAACCATGCATGGGAATGGACACACAAACATGGCGGAATTATTCTCGAACAGTTAAAAAAACTGGGCGCTTCGTGCGACTGGGATCGTACAGCTTTCACTATGGACGAAGTACGCAGCGAATCGGTCATCAAAACATTTGTCGATTTATACGACAAAGGCCTGATTTACCGTGGTGTTCGCATGGTAAACTGGGATCCTGCTGCCAAAACAGCTTTGTCTGACGAAGAAGTGATTTTCCGCGAAATGCAATCGAAATTGTATTACCTGAAGTATAGGATAGAAGGCAGTGAGGGGGCTTTCGTCACCATCGCAACTACACGTCCTGAAACAATTTTAGGCGATACTGCGGTTTGTGTCAATCCGAACGACCCACGTTTTACTCACCTAAAAGGCAAACGTGTGCTGGTGCCGTTGATTGGTCGTTCCATTCCGATTATCGAAGACGAATACGTGGATATGGAATTTGGTACCGGCTGCCTGAAAATTACTCCTGCACACGATGTGAACGACTATGAAATAGGACTTCGCTTCAATTTGCCAAGCATCGATATTTTCAACGAGGATGGTACTTTGAGCGAAGCTGCCGGAATGTTTGTTGGCGAAGATCGTTTTGCTGTTCGTGAAAAGATCATGGTCGATCTGGAGGCTGCCGGAAATGTGGCTAAAGTGGAAGATTATACCAATAAAGTTGGTTTCTCAGAACGTACACACGTTCCAATCGAACCCAAATTGTCGGCTCAGTGGTTCCTGAAAATGGAAGATTTGGTAAAACCGGCGCTCGAAAATGTTGAGAACGACACCATTCAGTTTTATCCGCCAAAATTCAAAAATACTTACCGTCACTGGATGGAAAACATCAAAGACTGGTGCATCAGCCGTCAGTTGTGGTGGGGCCATCGCATTCCGGTTTATTACTTAACCGATGGTGGTTTTGTGGTGGCCGATTCTGACGAGAAAGCACTGGTTTTGGCCCGAGAAAAATCAGGAAATGCGAATTTGAGCATGGCCGATCTGCATCAGGATGAAGATGTTTTGGATACCTGGTTCTCCAGCTGGTTGTGGCCCATCTCGGTTTTCGATGGCGTTTGCAAACCCGATAACAAGGAAATCAACTACTATTATCCAACCAACGATTTGGTAACTGCTCCGGATATCATTTTCTTCTGGGTGGCCCGCATGATCATTACCGGATACGAATATCGTCAGCAATTTCCTTTCAAAAATGTATATTTCACCGGAATGGTGCGTGACAAACAGCGCCGAAAAATGTCGAAATCGCTGGGCAATTCACCCGATCCGCTCGACCTGATTGCCACTTACGGTGCCGATGGCGTTCGTGTGGGCATGTTGCTTTGCTCACCGGCTGGCGGCGATTTACTGTTCGACGAGGTTTTAACACAGCAAGGTGCCGGTTTTGTAACCAAAATCTGGAACTCTTTCCGATTGGTAAATGGTTGGGAAGTGGATACCAAACTTCCGCAGCCTGAACATTCAAAATTGGCCGTTGGCTGGTTCCACGAAAAGTTCAGCCAGATTGTGGAACAGACTGACGATCATTTCGACAAATTCCGCATTTCGGATGCCCTGATGAACGTTTACACCACTGTTCGCGACGAGTTCTCCGGATGGTTGCTCGAAATGGTAAAACCTGCCTATCAGCAGCCAATTGACGGCAAAACCTATCAGGAATTAATTGATATTTTTGATGAAGTTTTGCGCTTCCTGCATCCGTTTATGCCGTTTGTGAGCGAAGAAATCTGGCAATTGCTGAAAGAACGCAAACAGGGCGAAAGCATCATGATCAGTTCATGGCCAAAATCAACCGGCTACGACGAAACAATGATCGCACAATTTGAAGATGTGAAAGAAGCCATCGCCGGATTACGCACTATTCGGACCAAAAACAATATTCCGAACAAAGATAAGCTCGAATTGGCCATCATGGCCGGCGACAAAGGTTATGCCCCTGAATTCGACAGTGTCCTCATAAAAATGGGCAATCTTTCAGCTTTAAATCTGGTTTCCGAAGAAGTTAAATTAGCCGCTTCGTTCCTTGTAAAATCGACTACTTTCTTTGTGCCGATGGGTGGAACAATTGACTTGGAAGAAGAACTGAAGAAACTTCAGACTGAACTGGATTATACCAAAGGGTTCCTGAATTCAGTAATTAAAAAGCTGAGCAACGATAGATTTGTTGGCAGCGCTCCCGAAGCTGTGGTTGCCATCGAACGTGCCAAACAGGCCGATGCTGAAGCAAAAATAAAAGTGTTGGAAGAGCAGATTGCGGGACTGAAGTAAGATGCTATTTGTGGGATGATTTTCAGCCTCCCGAAAATGTAAATATGAAGGGATTTCATCTTTCTTAGAAGGATGGAATCCCTTTTTTGACTTTTACCACTGAATATGTAAAAATGGCCGTTTTATGCAATTGCACCCAACGAAAATTGTATATTTGAGAATTATTTGATTATCAGAGCGACTAAGCTAAAATTATATTTTTACGATCTTAAGTATGAAAAAGCAGATGGCACATGGTCAAAAGGAAAAAATGAGAAGCTATGCAAGTATCTTTTCAAGTACTTCTTTTGCTCGTTTGCTGAAAAATGAAGATTTCGATTTTATCAATAAAAAGATAGAACGTTATGACAGCAATAAAATTGGAAAGAACTTTACCACATACTCTGAATATATCAGGTATGCTTACAATTCTTTAAAAAAGGAATATCGTTGTGAGTATGTTTACAAAAATGAACTAATAAACGAACTACTTCTTAAGAAATATGGGACAGAAAATACTGTTGTAATTAACGAGTTCAAAGTTGGTAATTCGGTCGCAGACATGGTGTTATTTAATGGAACAAGTAAAGCTTTTGAAATAAAAACGGAACTCGATTCCGAAAAAAGATTAAGCGGACAACTGAACGATTATACCAAGATTTTCAAAGAATGCTATATAGTAACTCACGAATCATTAATTGAAAAGTATTTAGAAACGGATGAGAAAATTGGGGTTATTGCGATTATAAAGCACAACAATTCTTTTAAAATGAGGGAAGTTAGAAAAGCCACAGTTTCAGAAGATATTGATGCAAGTGTTTTGATTAGAAGCCTTAGAACGCAGGAGTATAAAAATGTTGTTATGGCCTATTTTGGGCAGCTGCCATGTGTTAGTAATTTTCAGATGTTTGATGAATGTGCTTTTTTAATGAAACAAATCCCAAATAGTGAGTTACATCGTCTGTTTATTACGGAACTCAAAAAAAGAGCCTCCAATACTCAATTACTTCAAAGTTTTTATAAAGAGCTAAGGCAGTTGTGTTTGAGTCTGAAAATCAATCAAAAGGATTATCAAGAACTAAGCTTAAAGTTAAGTCAACCCATAAAACTCTAATTATCATGTATTATCCTTACTTGAGAGGCAAACAATTTGAACTTTTGGCACTAAGAGAATTTGTAGAAAAATACAGTGATAATTGTAAGGTATTTCCAATTATTGAGCCTGTTAAAAATAGCTTTAACAGTATGAAAATTGCACTAAAAAAATTGCAGGAAAAGAACGTCCCTTATGCTCTGATTCTCAATCCTCAAAATGGGGAACTTATTGGAAAGGTTGAGACAATATTGGAAGAATTAGTCGAATTGCTTTTGGATACAGATAAATGGATACCAGCATACATTGTAAATACTAATGCCAAAGGAATTAGTAACCATATTCAAACTAAAGGCTATCAGCAAGTCATGTTGATATGCCAAAATAGTGTTGATTCAAATAATCTTGAATTTCTTGAATTAATAAATTTACCGGGAATCACTAAGGCCTTGATAAGTAATGATAATCGCTCTTTGAAACGAAAACTGGATAGATTAGGAAAAGATGTTATCCGTCTTGACGATAACTTTAAGCCACAAAAGAGAAACTCTGACTATGTTGATATACCAGAGGAGATATTTACAGAGGAGCATAGATATTATGACATAGAAGACAAATACCAAGGGTTGGGAGATTACACGGTTTTAACAAGCGACTTCTTAGAGGGTGGAAGACTACCTTATGCAGTAGCTATCCACTTAACATACGAAAAGAATTCTGATGAAATATGGGTTCGACACTTTGTGTCAGATACCAATGATGATAGCACCAATATTCAGGGAAAGTTTGGGGAAGCGGCCGAAAAAGCGGTACATTTCTTTGAACAGATTCCTTTTTCAAATGATTCGATTGCGGAATTGACTGGATATTATAGAAATGAGCAATACCCTGGACTGGGAGTTTTGAAGAAAATATCTATAAAGAACCATTTGGAATTAATGAATTCGATTCTTTCCCATTAATTCGACAATATATGAATGTTTGCGATCAATGTTTTAACGACAACGAAATCAAGCAATTTATTGTTGCAACATCAGCTGTTCATGGTGTTTGTGAATGCTGTTCCAAAGAAGGACATTTAATTGAAATTGCTGAGTTATTGGACTTTTTCTTGGAATTTGTATCCATTTTCAAACATGATGAATCTGGGGAGAGATCGTTAATTGAAATTATTCAAGAAGATTGGGGCATTTTTACTTCACCAGAGATAGGAACAAAAGTACTTTCTGGAATAGATTTTTCAACTGCAATAGGCATAGATTATGATTTGCTGCTAGCCAGTAATGGTCTGAATATGCAAATTCCAGTTTCTTATATTGATGAGATTGTTGGAATTATATCTTTTTGGGCAAAGCTCAAGGAAGATTTAAAATGGGAACGTCGTTTCCTTACTGATATTGATGAAATAACTGGACTCAATTGGAATTCAATGTTTGAGGCGTCAGCAAAAATAGATTCTCATAATTTACTTTATCGTGCAAGAATTAATCAAAACGGGCAAATAACTCCATACAAACCAGAAGAAATGGGTACACCCGGGAAGATTATGTCGACAGCTGGTAGAGCTAATCCTCAAGGTATTCCATACTTATATCTGAGTAAAACATTAGGAACCACCCTTTATGAAACGAGAGCTACATTCCTAGATAATATTAGCATTGGAATCTTTCAGATAAAGAAAGATTTTGAATTAAACATCGTAGATTTTACACAAAAACAAAGTCCCTTTAATCAAGAAGTACGAATTGTTAACTTCACAAAAGTAAAGCTGATTATGGATGCTATTAGTAATGACTTATCAAGACCCTTACGCCGATATGACTCTGAATTGGAATATATTCCTACTCAATTTATCTGTGAGTATATACGCTATAATATAGAGGCTGACGGTATTCAGTTTAATAGTTCATTAGAAATGGGTGGGGTTAATGTTGTCCTTTTTAACCAAGATAATATTGAATGTATAGACGTTGAAGTTCATCAAATAGAGGAAGTGAAAATCAGCTCTAAAAAGATAAACTAGATATCTGATGTTTGGACTTAGAATAAACAGTGATATAGAACGAGCGAAACAGGCCGACGCCGAGGCAAAAATTAAAGTGATGGAAGAGCAGATTGCGGGATTGAAGTAAATATTGTTTTTCAGCCGGTGACTTGAACTTACCAACTGAATATTTGAAACATTAAAAACTGTCCTTTGATGATGGACAAAAACGCAAAAAGCCCCCTTCCGGTGAACCGAAAGAGGGCTTTGAAATTTGTTTTGTTTGAATTATTTACTGTTCGAAATCAATTTACCCGATTGAATAGTTTTGTTATTACTACTCACTTCGTACAAATAAACTCCTGAAGTTAGATTACTTGTTTTAAGAGTGGTTACATCTTTTGTGATAAGTGTATTTAGAACCTCTTCTCCTAAAATATTGTAAATCTTTAATTTATAGTTGTCAATTTTTGAGGCATCATTTACCCGGATATCAATTGAAGCTGTAAAAGGATTCGGATAAATGGTAACTGCATTTTTTTTATCTCCGTTTTCAAGCGAAGCGTTCCCATTAGGAATACACAATGAAAGTGCTGTCATTTTTGAGGTGCCCATTGGTGAACATGGTCCGGTGACGACTACATTATAGTCAGAAGCTACATCGGTGGCACTCACAGGATTAATTGTAAGTGTTGGAGAGGTTGCTCCTGAAATATTTCCACCGTTGGTCAGGTTAACAGTCCCTTTTCTCCATTGGTAGGTAAGTCCTGTTCCCGTTGTGCCCACAGTAAAAATGGCAGAACTTCCAACACACGCTACTTGATTGGCAGGTTCAGCGGTAATGCTAAAACCAGCGTTTACGATTAACCCAATATTCAGTGAAGTCGCATCCGGTGAACAAGTCCCGGTGATCACAACATTGTAGTTGGGCGATGCATCAGAAGCGCTGACAGGATTAATTGTCAATGTTGGAGAAGTTGCACCTGAGATGTTTCCACCATTGGTTAAGTCAACATTTCCTTTTCTCCACTGATAAGTAAGACTTGAACCGGTTGCATTTGCAGAAAAACTCACAGAACTTCCAACACATGCCGAAGTTGAAATACTTGGTGCAGCGTCAACTTCCAATGAAACATTTTTTGAAGTCTTGATTGAAGAACATGCACCGGTAATCACAACATTATAGTTGGCTGCTGCGTCAGTCATTTTTACAGGATTAATAGTAAGCGTAGCCGACGTTGCTCCTGAAATATTTCCTCCGTTAACTAAGTTCACAGTTCCCTTTCTCCATTGGTAGGTAAGATCAGTCCCTGTGGCAACTGCGGTAAAACTTACCGGATTTCCAACACATGCGAGTTGATCGGCAGGTTCAGTAACGATGATTGTAGCTGGTGCAATTGTGACAGTTACAGAATTTGAATTTTGACAACCATTTGCATCGTTGGTCTCAACCAATGTATAAGTTGTTGTCACCAGAGGACTTACTGTCGGGTTGGCTACTGTTGAGGTATAACCTGCAGGAACAGAAGTCCAGCTGTAAGTATTTCCGGCAACAGCATTTGCACCGATCTGGGTGCTTTCATTCAGACAGATATTCCGGTCAGCTCCGGCAATTGCTGCAGGTGCAGGAATTACTGTTACAACCACACTGTTGCTGTTGACACAGCTTGCAGCCGTCGTTTCGACAACGGTATAGGTTGTTGTTACCAGTGGGCTTACAGTTGGATTGGCTTCGCTTGAAGCAAATCCTGCTGGAACTGAACTCCAGCTATAAGTACTTCCGGTAACAGCCGCAGCACCAATTTGGGTGTTCTCATTCTGGCAGATAGTTCTGGCAGCTCCGGCAACTGCTGCCGGAATTGGGTTTACGGTCACAACAACACTATTACTATTGGTACAACCGGTTGCCGTATTAGTTTCAATAACTGTGTAAGTGGTAGTTACTAGTGGGTTCACCGTAGGATTAGCTGTGGTTGATGTAAATCCGGCAGGAACTGAACTCCAGCTGTAAGAACTTCCGGCAATTGCTGCTGCCCCGATCTGTGTGCCTGCATTTAAACACATAGTCCTGTCGGCTCCTGCAATTGCTGCAGGTACCGGACTTACGGTTACTACAACACTATGGCTGGCAGTTCCTGAACATTCGCTGTTCGTTTTGGTTTCAACAACGGTATAGGTGGTTGTTACCAGCGGAGTCACGATCGGATTGGCTTGGGTTGAAGTAAAACCGGCTGGCACAGAAGTCCAGCTATAGGTATTTCCTGATATTGCCACTGCACCGATCTGGGTGCTTTCATTCAGACAAATTGTCCTGTCAGCTCCTGCTTTAGCTTCCGGTAAATTTGTTACCGTAACCAGAACACTGTTGCTTGTAGCACAGCCATTGGCTGTATTCGTTTCAACAAGAATATAAGTGGTAGTTACAAGAGGTGAAACAGTCGGATTAGCAATAGTTGAAGTAAATCCGCCAGGAACAGAACTCCATCTGTAAGTATTTCCGGGTACTGCTGCTGCACCAAGGGTTGTGCTTGTGCCTAAACAGATAGTTCTGCTGAATCCCGCAACGGCTGAAGGAATTGGATTCACAGTCACAACTACACTGTTGCTTTTTGTACAACCTGTTGCCGTGATGGTTTCAACAACTGTATAGGTTGCAGATGCCATTGGGGTAAGAGTTGGGTTGGCTTCTGTCGAAGTAAACCCGGCAGGAACAGAACTCCAGCTATATGTGCTGCCTGTTACGGCTGCTGCACCAAGTGTAGTACTTGTGGTTGCACAGATAACCTTGTCGGCTCCGGCAATAGCTGCCGGTATCGGATTTACAGTTACTACTACAGTATTTGCATTCGAACAACCTGCAGCATTGGTTTCAAGAACCCTGTAGGTAGTTGTTACCAATGGACTTACAGTTGGATTGGATTGGGCTGAAGTAAATCCGGCAGGAACAGAACTCCATTTGTAGATACTTCCATTTATAGGAGGAGAGCCGATTTGGGTAGCTGTATTAAAACAGATTGCCCTTGCCGCCCCTGCGATGGCTGTAGGTACAGGATATACCGTAACAATAACGCTATTACTGTTGGTACAGCCGGTAGTTGTATTGGTCTCAACAACTGTATAGGTTGTTGTCACCAAAGGCTTAACTGTTGGATTTGCAAGGACTGAAGTAAACCCGGCAGGAACAGAGGTCCAGCTGTATGTACTTCCGGTAACATTTGCTCCACCAATCTGGGTAGTTGTGTTGATACAAATATTCCTGTCGGCCCCGGCAATGGCTGCGGGTAAAGGATATACCGTTACAATTACACTGTGAGTATTGGTACAGCCTGTTGCAGTTGTAGTTTCAACAACTGTATAAGTGGTGGTTACCAACGGTGTTACAGTCGGGTTAGCTGAAGTTGAAGCAAATCCGGCAGGAGCTGATGTCCAGCTATAAGTACTTCCGGTAACTGCCGTTGTTCCCAACTGTGTGCTCTCGCCTGTACAGACAGACCTGTCAGCTCCGGCAACGGCTGCCGGAAGTGGATTAACTGTTACTGTAAGATGATTGGAAGTTACATCAACACCACAACCACTTGAATTGGTTACAAAATAGTCGCCAGATGTGTTAACTGTAATTGAAGGTGTAGTTGCCCCGGTACTCCAGGCTCCGCCAACATTTCCTGAAAGTGTTACACTCCCGCCTGCACAAAGTATTGTTGGCCCGTCTGCTGTAATTACTGATGCAGTTGGTGGCAAAAGGTCGATTGTAACTGTAACAGAATTTGATGCCTGACAACCTGTTGCAGTAATTGTTTCAACAAGGGTATAGGTAGTTGTTACCAGAGGTGTTACAGTCGGGTTCGACTCGGTAGAAGTAAATCCTGCAGGAACAGCCGTCCAGCTATAGGTATTTCCAACAACAGCGGGTGCACCAATCTGGGTACCTGAGCCCAGGCATATTGCCCTGTTAGCTCCGGCAACTGCTGCCGGCGAGGGATTGACTGTTACTGAAATGTGATTTGAAGTTACACTGCCGCAAGCATTTGTATTTGTAACGAAATAGTCGCCTGCTGTGCTAACTGTTATGGTAGGCGTGGTTGCCCCGTTACTCCAGACACCGCCATTATTTCCGGAAAGAACAACATTTTCATTTGCGCAAAATGTTGTAGCTCCTCCTGCTGTAATTACTGATGCAACAGGCGCCGGGTCAACAGTAACCGTTACAGAATTTGTTTTCTGACAACCTGTAGCAGTAATGGTTTCTGTTAAAGTATAAACTGTTGTTACAACCGGGCTCGCAACAGGATTAGCTATTGTTGCAGAGCTCAGTCCTGTAACTGGTGCCCATGAGTAGGTACTTCCGGGTACTGCTGCAGCACCAATAGTTACGCTGTTGGGAATGCAGATGGAGGCATTGCTTCCAACTGCTGCATTTGGCAGCGGGTTGACTTCTACTACAATATGATTCGAAGTTGCTTCACCGCATACACTTGTATTTGTAACAAAATAGTCGCCACTTGTAATTACGGTAATTGTTGGTGTTGTCGCTCCGGTGTTCCATACTCCTCCATTATTTCCTGAAAGTACTACGTTTTCACCTTCACAAATTGTCGTTGGTCCACTTGCTGTAATTGTTGATGCAGATGCAGCTCCTCCTGCAGTAATTACATTGTCAGACAATGAAATAGCTCCTGCTTGTGAAAGTGCTCTGCCATAAAGTTTCGCGCCGGAAGAAAAACTGATTGCCCCGTTTGCAACGATAGTGCCTCTAAAGGTAGAATTTATTCCAAAACCGGCTCCCTGTCCAAGCGCTCCATTTATTTGCCAGTACACATTGCACGAGGATGCTCCATTAGTCAGAATAACATTTGAGTTTGCATTTGTCGATAAAGCTCCATCTATTTTGAAAATAAACAAAGCATTGGGATCGCCTTCTCCATCTAAAATTAAATCTCCATTGAGTGTTGAAGCTGCTCCCAAACAGTAAACGTTTGGGGAAAGAACCTGGCCGTTTCCTAAGGTAGTGCCAATAACAGCCCCGCATGTTCTTGCGAATAAATCGCTATATGCAACTTTCACATCTACTGATGCTTGTGTTGATATAGGATCCAGTACATGTTTAACTCCATTTAATGTTCCCGGAGGGAATGCATTAAAAGCACCTTCGGCGGTGCCAACATCGCCAGTTACAACCGATGCACCCGTGCAGTTAAATGCTCCGGCTGCGGTAAATACGGCAAAATTGCCAGCTGTTCCTAAGTTAGGTGCCTGCCCGAAATTTACCTTCGGAAAAGCTAACAAAGTTAAAGCCGCAATAAAGAAAAGTAGAATTCTTTTCATAATAATATTATTTTAAAATGTAAGTAATTGTGATTGACCAAATTAAATTTTTCACTATTGAAAATGTTACACATTTATATAAAGAATTTATATAATTCACACATTTATAAATCATGATGTATGATACATTTTTTCGGGCAGTAACTTCAGAATCGGCTTTTAGCTAATTGTATTGCTGACGGTCAGTTCACAAAAGGTTAAAACGCAAAAAGCCCCCTTCCGGAGAACCGAAAGAGGGCTTTAAAATTTATATTTATTGAAGGGTATGTCCGGTAGATTACATCATGCCGCCCATGCCGCCACCCATTCCACCGCCCATAGGTGGCATAGCTGATTTTTCTTCTTTTTCGTCAACAAGTACACATTCGGTTGTCAGGAACATGCCCGCAATTGAAGCTGCATTTTCCAGCGCGATACGTGTTACTTTAGCAGGATCGATTACACCAGCTTCGTAGAGGTTTTCAAATACATCTGTGCGTGCATTGTAACCAAAATCGCCGGTTCCTTCAATAACTTTCTGCACAATAACAGCGCCTTCTTTTCCAGCGTTGAAAGCGATCTGGCGCAAAGGTTCCTGAATGGCACGTTTTACGATTTCGATACCAGTAGTTTCGTCGTCGTTTTCGCCTTCTAATCCTTCCAGAACATCGATGCTGCGGATGTAAGCAACACCACCACCGGGAACAATTCCTTCTTCAACAGCAGCGCGGGTTGCGTGCAATGCATCGTCAACGCGGTCTTTTTTCTCTTTCATTTCAACTTCAGAAGAAGCTCCAACGTAAAGAACAGCAACACCACCGGCCAATTTAGCCAAACGTTCCTGAAGTTTTTCACGATCGTAATCGGAAGTAGTAGTTTCGATCTGTTTTTTGATTTGGTTCACACGGGTTTTGATGGCATCTTCGTCACCTGCACCAGCAACAACAGTGGTTGTTTCTTTGTCAACAGTGATTTTTTCAGCCTGGCCCAACATTTCCAAAGTGGTATCTTCAAGCTTCATGCCTTTTTCTTCGGTAATTACAACACCACCGGTTAATACAGCAAGATCTTCCAACATTTCTTTACGGCGGTCGCCAAATCCGGGAGCTTTTACTGCACATACTTTCAGTGAACCACGCAAGCGGTTTACAACCAAAGTAGCCAATGCTTCGCTGTCAACATCTTCAGCAACAATCAAAAGCGGACGGCCAGTCTGAGCAGATTGTTCGAGAATTGGAAGCAAATCTTTCATTGTGCTGATCTTTTTGTCGTGGATCAGGATGAAAGGACGTTCAAGTTCAGCAGCCATTTTTTCGCCATCGGTAATGAAATATGGAGAAATATAACCACGGTCGAACTGCATACCTTCAACAACGTCAACATAAGTTTCGGTTCCTTTGGCAGCTTCCACAGTAATTACACCTTCTTTGTTTACTTTTTCCATTGCTTCGGCAATCAGAGCGCCAATTTCGCTGTCGTTGTTGGCAGCAATTTTAGCAACCTGTTCAATTTTCTTGAAATCGTCGCCAACGTTTTGAGCCTGATTTTTGATGCTTTCAACAACTTTAATCACCGCTTTGTCGATACCGCGTTTCAAATCCATTGGATTTGCGCCGGCAGCAACGTTTTTCAAACCTACTGAAATCAATGATTGTGCAAGAACGGTAGCTGTTGTAGTTCCGTCACCTGCATCGTCGCCGGTTTTGCTGGCTACTTCTTTCACCATTTGAGCGCCGATATTTTCGTATGGGTTCGAAAATTCAATTTCTTTTGCAACAGTTACACCATCCTTGGTGATCTGTGGTGCACCGAATTTCTTTTCAATAACCACGTTGCGGCCTTTTGGTCCGAGGGTTACTTTTACAGCATCAGCCAATTTGTCAACTCCTTTTTTCAGGAGGTCGCGGGCTTCGATATTGAATTTAATTTCTTTTGCCATTTTAATTTTCTTTTAATCGTTGTTAATCAATTACTCAGCAATAAATAATACATCGGTTTGAGACATCAACAGGTAATCAGTTCCGTCAATGTTTAACTCGGTTCCCGAATATTTTCCGTAGAATACCGTATCGCCAACACTGATTTCCATTGGTTCGTCTTTTTTAGGAGAACCAACCAGAACAACTTTACCAACTTGTGGTTTTTCCTTTGCCGAATCAGGAATAATAATTCCACTTGCTGTTTTCTTTTCAGCTTCCTTGGGTTGTACTAGAACTTTACCTGCAAGGATTTTTCCTTTTAAATCTGTCATTTTTAAATTATTTAATTGGTTTGACTTTTAATTTTCATTTTTTTTGACATCATTCGTTAGCAGATACTATGCCAAAGCCGATAGTGCCAAAATTCAGGAATGCTAATGGACATTTTTTCATTTTAATCCTGAATTATTGAGTCGATATGCAGTTAATTGCCTGAAATAAAGACGTTTTAGAGTATTTTCCAGTGCTGTCATTTTGCGTGTCATCCTGTCAGTTTCTTGCAAATCCGGTCTTCGACGGGCGTTCGACTGAGCTCACGCCGAAGTCTCAGTCAACTCCTTCGACAGGCGTTCGACTGAGCTCACGCCGAAGGCTCAGGCAGCATCTTCGACGAGTGTTCGGCTACCGAAGTCTCAATCTTGCTTAACAATCATTTTTTTCATTCCTTCTGAAAAGAAAACTTCGTATTCGCCTTCTGGGTTGCTGTAAACAAAATAGACTTCAATATCCTGAAGTTTCGGCAATAATTCCATGCTTCTTTCAACGCCCAGCACCATAAATGCAGTGGCATAAGCATCGGCAGTCATGCAATCATCGCAAACAACAGTTGCGCTCAATAAGGTGTTTCGTGCAGGGAATCCGGTTTTTGGATCAATGGTATGCGAATATTTGATTCCATCTTCTACAAAAAACTTACGGTAATTTCCGGAGGTAGCCAGCGATTTGTTGTTGATTTCGATAATGGCCTGAAGTTCGTTGCCTGGATCCATATTTCCATCCGAAGGTTTATCTATCCCTATGTGCCAGAATTTGTCTTTGGCATTGGTACCTTTTCCGCGAACCTCGCCGCCAATTTCGACCAGGTAATTTTTTATGCCTTTGCTTTCGAAGAATTCACACACTACATCCACCGAGTATCCTTGTGCAATGGCATTTACATCTATTTTTACGCCGGGGTATTTCTTAATAACATTGTGGTCCTCGATTTTGACTTTGTCCATTCCAACAAATTGCAAAAGGCTGTCGATGTATGCCGAATCGTGTTTGGCCACCGGACCATCCCCAAATCCCCAGGCTCGCGTAACAGGTCCAACAGTAATGTCAAAAGCACCACCGGAAATGACATTCACTTCGGCTGATTTCTTGAAAACTTCTACAAACCAGTCATCGGCTTCTACCAGTGGGTCATCATTGTTAATTCTTGAAATAATAGAAGTTGAATCATACGATGAAAGCGATTTGTCAAACGCTTTCAGGATAGAATCAATTGCCTGACCGTAATATTCATTGCTTGAGTTTTCGTAGGTGATGTTGTAGGTCGTACCTTGAGCAAACCCTGAGATTTTTACGTACTCACTTTTTTTTGTCTGACAGGAAGCCAGAAGCAAAACAGCAAAAAGTGGCAATAATATGATTTTCATCTGTTTATAATTTGTTTTTTAATT
>DAITNH010000051.1:0-23013 GCA_036834745.1 Prolixibacteraceae bacterium | reverse complement strand
AAAAGGCTATATCTAATTAGTTATAAACATTTTGATGTTTATAGACAGACTCTAATGAATCACCGGAGGTAAGGGGGTCAGCTTAGTCCGGATTATCCAACACCCATCAGGTCGTTGCGGAACCATTGGTCGAGCAGGGTGCGGATACGTTTCTGGGTTTTCCAGGGTTGACCTGCATAATTATACAAATACGGAATGTGCAGCGATGGTTCGTTGGCCATAGAGAACTGGCCCACATTTCCGGTGTGGTCGGGTAGTTGGGCATAGAACGAATATTTGCCTTTTCCCAAAGGTTGCGAGAACATGGCATCCAGACCGGCTGTAAATTTTTCGCGTCCACCCATCAGGCTGATCAAATCGGCGATGTTGTGCTGAACATCCCAGCGGTAAATCCAGGCATTGTTTTCACCATAGAATTCCCGGGCACCCATTCCTCCTGAAAACACATAGTCAAATGGTTCGATGAATTTGCCTTCGCTGTCTTTCGGATGAAAGAAGCCGGTTTTGGCATTAAACACGTTCCGGTAATTGTACGCACATTTCAGGAAATAATTGTAATCGTCGGTTTTTCCGAGCTCTTTGGCAATTTGCGATAAACACCACTGGTCGTAAGAAGTTCCAAGAGTGACGGCAATCGGCTGACGTTTTTCGAATCCGTGCACTTCTGCAATGGTTTCCTTTTCTCCCTCTTTCAGCGCCGGAATGTATCCGTTGGTTTTGTAAAACTCGTCCAGCTTTCCGGCAGGTTTACCCGACCAGGGAGCAAGGGTTTTTTCCATGATGGCTCCTTTGCACGCCAGATAAGCTTTTTCGAGGTCGAAGCCGCGCAGGCCTTTGCTGTAAGCATCAATCACCGAAGCTACGCCATGGTTCGAATTCATGCGGCGGCTATCACCCGTGATTTCGGGAAAAGTTGGCCACCAGTTGTGTTCCATCTGGGCCGACATTTCGACAAACGAATGCAAAATATTTTCTTCTTTTTTCGGATCGAGCAAAATGCGCAAAGGATGATGGGCACGGTACGAATCCCAAATCCAGTCGTCGGTAAAAAACGGAGTACCATTGTCGGAATGTATTTTTCCGTCGAACGCACTATAGTAGCGGCCATCTTCCGAAATGCAGACCGGACGTTCAAAGGTACGGTACAGCGAAGTGTAGAAAATGGTTTTCGCGTTTTCTGTATTTCCGCTAACGGTAATCTTACCCAACGCTTCGTTCCATACTTTACGGCCGTTTTCCTGAACGGTTTTGAGGTTAGTATTTCCTAGTTCGCGTTCCATGTTTTTGCGTGCCTGCGTCTCGTCGATAAATGAAATGCCGTAACGTAACCGAAGTGATTTTGCACCTTTCCGATATTTCAGTACCAAGCAGGCATTTTTTCCTGAAGTTTCTTTTTCTCCGGTCAATCCTGAATTTTTCAGGACAGAAGCCGTTTCCGGAGATTGTTCGGGTTTCAGATAAAGATAAACGCGCGTATTATTTTCGATCGACTGAAATCCGGAGATCGCCTGACCATCCCATTTCAACGCTCCGTTACGCGAGTTTAGAATTAGATAAGCCGGGCTATCCTTGCTGAATTCAATTTCATACATGGCAGATTGGTGCGAAAGACCAAAGCTGATATCAGTTAGCTGCTCGTCGAGGTAAACCGAATAGGAATACGGGCTTAGTTTTTCCTGATCGTAACTGTACGAAACCACCGGTTTCAGGTCTTTCTCATCACCCTGAAAAGGGCTTAAGTTAAAGGCCGAACTTCCGCGGTGACTGGTTACCACCAAAGGCAAACCTCGCAGTAAATCGCCGGTGTAGTCACCTCTTTCTGGATAAACCCTAAGCAAACTGTTGGGCAAATGAATGGTTGGGAAAGTAGGTACCAACAGGTGACTGATGTTTCCCATGTACGGATTGACAAAGTCAACAGGCTGCTTCTGAGCGGAAATTTCGCCGGTAAACCCCAGAAGCATCAGTGCAAGTCCGAACATTCGGACTGAAGGAATAATTCTCATGTTTATTTCTTTAGTTGGTTTTAACGTTTGTTCAATATTTACAGCTCATTTTTACGGAAGAGAATGCACCCGAATCTCCTGCTTTTCCTTCCACTATAAGACCGGTTCGCATAGCAACTCCCCACTGCGGAAGAAAATTACCGTCCACCGAATAGTCGTTTTGTATTTTCACCGGAATCCAGTTTTTCTGATCGGTAGTGTAGAAGAATTGGTAAATGCGACCATGCAGGGCTTTAAGCTTAAGCGAAATAGATGCTTTTTCAGGAATCGGAATTTCTGCCAGAATTTCTTTGTTTCCTTTTTTCAGTTGAAAAAGAATCAGTTTGGACGGACTGGCTGTAAATGCCAGCAGGTTTTTCGAGTTTCCGTATATACCAATTCCGCTTTGAGCAGCTTGTCCGGCCAGTTCGGCTTCAAATGAATAGCTTCCGGTTTTGGGGCTCAGTCCGGCAAATGCAAGTCCATCCAGATTGGTCGATAGCGAAAGCGATCCCTTTCGGATACTGATCTCAGGTTTTGGGTTTTTCAAATCCCATTGCCACAAAAACAGGTTTTTGCCGCTCGAAAAATCGTCGGAATAAACCGAGTCGCGAACCTGTTGGGTATTCAGGAAAGGCATTTCGGCACTAACCGATGGTGTATTCCCATTTTTAAAACGAGGCCACCCGGAGGTTTCGTCCCACACCAGTTCGTCGAGCAAACCCTGCCGTCCAATGTATTCGAAGTCGGTGGTATTGTAGGAGTGGTACAAGTAAAAATTGCGGTTGTCGGGAGTGGTCACCAACGTTCCGTGCCCGGTACATTTCCATACCTCGCTTCCTTGCAGTATGGGCTCCGGAAACTGTTCCCATCCGGTCTTCAGGTTTTTCGAACGCGAAACCATCACCCTGTAGTCGCACCGGTTATCGCAGCAACCGCCCACCGAATACAGCATGTAATAATATTCGCCGTGTTTAACCAGGCATTGCCCCTCGTCGCCCGCGCCTTTCCAACCCTGGTCGAAACGGGTCAGGCTGAAATGTTCACCAACCAGCGACAGCCCATCGGCACTTAATTCGGATGCCAAAATTTCGATGGGGCGTCCTTTGGTCAGTCCGTAAGCTTTCCAGCTTATATATCTTTTTTGATCGTCATCCTGAAAAACAAATCCATCGATGGCTTCATTTCCCCATTCTATGATGATGCCCCGGTCGGTAAAACCTTTCCGGAGATCGTTGGTGGTGGCTACACCAATACACGACACACGGTCGCCTTTACGTTTGGCGGTGTAATACACGTAGAAGGTTCCGTTGTGATAGCAAAGTTCAGGAGCCCAAAAACTATCCGATGTCCATGATGGTTGTTCGTTAAAAATCGATCCGATTTGTTTCCAGTTCACCAAATCGGTCGATTCGTAAAGCGGATAATTGGGTGCAAAATCGGACGTTGTTCCGGCGGCATAATACATTTTTTCCACACGAATAACCGTCGGATCGGGAATGTCACCCGGAATCACCGGATTCTGATAGGTTGCGGTATTCTGGTTTTGTCCGGACAAGGAGCTGCTGACTCCGGCCAAGCAGGCCAGCACAAGCAAACTGATGCGCCCCGCATTTCGAATCATTTCTACAGTATTTGACTTTCGGTTCATAAGGTTTTAATTGATTTAATGATTATCCAAAACTATCAATAATAATACACCAACCGGTAGCTTTCCCCTCATGTGCACATTATGCTTTTTCATTTTACGACCAGTTTTTGCCCCGGATGAATGATTTCACCCGGTCTTGTTGCATCCAAAATATTATAATACTGATCGAATGTTCCGGTCTTTTGAAGTAACTTTAATAAACGGTATTCATTGGAATCAGATCGAAGAGTCAGTGTGCATCAGCCTGTTCGGTTTAGAATATTTAGATTTTTTGAAATTGGAAATTCAGGCTATTACTATGATGACATGAGTTTAACATTTGTGTCAATTGAATAACTTTATCGCTCCGTTGTAACGGTATCAGGGGATGTTTGTCATTGCCCGCATCTTTGGCATCAGGAGTCCACTCTAAAAAGTCATTGGGAGTACACTGTAACATCACGCATAACTTTTCAATATCCTTTAAATTTAAAAAAACATATTTGCTTCATCCATTTGAATTCCGTAATTTCCAATTTCCATATTTTGTATATTGATGGCAATATCCAGATGTTTGATTGTATAAAATGTGTTTAATCCGTAACTAACAGGTAGAATTTATGCAAAAATATATCTTGTCAATCGATCAGAGTACCACCGCAACAAAGGCGGTTTTGTTTGATAATGAAGGTCGTCTGGTCTCTCAGAAGAACATCGATCATAAACAATACTTTCCAAATCCCGGATGGGTGGAGCACGATCCTGAAGAAATCTACCGTAAAACAAAACAGGCCATCCGGAAGGTAATAGAAAGAAGTGGGATTTCGGGTGCAGAGATTGCTGCGCTTGCAATTACCAATCAGCGTGAAACAACCGTTGTTTGGGACCGAAAAACGGGCAAGCCTGTTTTTAATGCCATCGTCTGGCAGGACAGACGCACTGCTGATTATTGCTCAGGATTAAAATCAGCAGGTTCTGAAAAAATAATAACTGAAAAAACAGGCTTGTTAATCGATGCCTATTTCTCGGCTACCAAAATAAAATGGATACTGGATCACGTGGAAGGAGTAAAAGAACGCGCAATAAAAGGTGAACTCGCATTTGGTACAACCGATACCTGGGTAATCTGGAATCTGACGAAAGGGAAACTGCATATAACCGACGTTTCCAATGCCAGCCGCACCATGTTGTTTAATATTCATACCCTGAAATGGGATCAGGAATTACTGAATATTTTTGATATTCCGGCATCATTGCTTCCGGTGGTAGTTGCATCAAGTAATATAAATGGTGAGGTTACTGATATTGAGGAAATAAATGGCGTTCCCATTGCTGGTATCGCCGGAGATCAGCAGGCCGCCTTATTCGGTCAGATGTGTACCGGCGAAGGCATGGCCAAATGTACCTACGGAACAGGCTGTTTTTTGGTGATGAATACCGGTTCGAAAGCAATTGTTTCGAAGAATAAACTTTTAACGACCATTGGCTGGCAAATCGGAAATGAGGTTACTTATGCACTGGAAGGCAGCGTTTTTATGGGAGGTGCTGTGATACAGTGGCTTCGCGATGGACTGGAGTTTTTTAATAATGCAGCGGAAAGTGAAACTTTAGCGGGGCAGGTTGAAGATAGTGGAGGTGTCGTTTTTGTTCCGTCGCTGACAGGACTTGGGGCTCCGCACTGGGATCCTTACGCGCGGGGATCTATTTTTGGCATTACACGCGGCACAACCAAAGCTCATGTTACCAGGGCAGCCCTCGAAAGTATCTGTTTCCAGGTAAATGAAGTAATAGAAACCATGAAAAAGGATTCGGGCGAATCAATCGCTGAATTGCGCGTTGATGGCGGTGCTGCTTCCAACAATCTGATGCTTCAGTTTCAGTCGGATATTTCAGAAATTGACCTGCTAAGATCAACAAACGTCGAGACTACAGCTCTTGGGGTAGCCTATATGGCAGGACTGGCAGTTGGATTGTGGAAAATAGAGGAGCTTCAGGAAAAATGGCACGTGGAAAAAATTTTTAAACCATCTATTAATAAGGAAGAAACAGAAAGACTTAAAACGCGGTGGTTAAAGGCGGTCGAAAGGACAAAACACTGGATAGATTAGTTATTGAGGGCATAAATTAAAAACAGAAACATGAAACGATCCGAATCATTAAGGGCAATTCAGACTTCACCCGGTAAAATCTGGGATATTGTTGTAATCGGCGGAGGTGCAACCGGACTTGGTGCCGGAGTAGATGCTGCATCGAGGGGTTTTGAAACTTTGGTTCTCGAAAAATACGATTTTGCCAAGGGAACCTCTTCACGAAGCACCAAACTGGTTCATGGAGGGGTTCGTTATCTGGCTGCCGGCGATATTGCCATGGTTTTGGAAGCGCTTAACGAAAGGGGGCTGCTTCTGCAGAATGCCCCTCATCTGGTACAAAATCAGAAGTTTATTATTCCCAATTATGAATGGTGGGACGGACCGTTTTATACCGTCGGATTAAAAGTATATGACATGATGGCCGGGAAACTGGGACTAGGCCCTTCTATTCATATTTCGAAAGAGGAAACGATGAAAGCCATCCCTAACCTTGTCGAAAAGGATCTAAAAGGCGGTGTGATTTATCACGATGGTCAGTTCGACGATTCAAGGCTGGCAATAAGTCTGGCTCAAACCATTACTGATAATGGGGGATTTGTATTGAATAATTGCGGTGTTACCGGATTAATCAAAAATGAGGATGGTATGATTTCAGGTGTCCGGTGTTTTGATTCCGAAAACAATAAATCCTATACAATAAACGCAAAAGTTGTTGTCAATGCAACCGGTATTTTTGTCGATTCGATTAACAGCATGGATGAACCTAACCATAAAAAGACTGTGGTGCCAAGCCAGGGCATCCATATTATTCTCGACCAGTCATTCCTGATGGGCGATTCAGCGATAATGATTCCCAAAACCGCCGATGGACGCGTATTGTTTGCTGTTCCGTGGCACGGAAAAGTGGTGGTAGGCACAACTGATACACTGGTTGATAATCCTGAAATTGAACCTCGGGCGCTGGAGGAGGAAATCAAATTTATTTTGAATACTGCCGCGAAATACCTGGCCAAAAAGCCACGGAGGAAAGACGTATTAAGCATTTTTGCCGGTTTAAGGCCGCTGGCCGCTCCCGAAGATAAAATTCAGGAAACAAAGGAAATATCACGCAGTCACAAGTTGATTATTTCTAAGTCTGGCTTGATTACCATGATTGGCGGGAAGTGGACAACTTACCGTAAAATGGGTGAAGATATTGTTGATAATGCAATTCTTCTCGGTGGTCTTGCTGAAAAGGAATGTGTTACCAAAAATATGCCTATCCACGGATATATAAAAAATCACAAAAATTACGGGCATTTATATGTTTATGGTTCTGATGTTCCAAAGATAAAATCAATGATTGATGAGGATCCTGAGCTTGGAGAAAAGCTCCACCCGGATTTGCCATATCTCAAGGTTGAGGTGGTCTGGGCAGTTCGCGAAGAAATGGCGCGCACCATTGAGGATGTCCTTGCACGAAGAACAAGAGCTCTTTTACTTGATGCCAGGGCAAGTATTGCAATAGCTCCGCAGGTGGCAGTTCTTATGGCTGATGAGCTGGGATTCAGAAGAAAATGGAGAAATGAACAAGTACGATTGTATACTGAATATGCAGCTGGTTACATCTTAAATTGAAATGCTATGAATCCACTGGTTGCGGAATACCTTGGTACATTTATATTGCTCCTGATGGGAAACGGAGTTTGTGCCAATAGTGCATTGAAAGGAACTTTTGCAAGGGGCGCCGACTGGGTGCTAATATCATTTGGGTGGGGTCTGGGTGTTTTCATTGGAGTTATTGTCGCAGGACCGTCAAGCGGGGCGCATTTAAATCCAGCAGTAACAATTGGATTGGCAGTTGCCGGAAAATTTGCCTGGGCTGATGCACCTTTATATGTTGTGGCACAATTATTTGGAGCAATGTCAGGGGCATTTTTAACTTGGCTGCTTTTTGCCGACCATTATAATCTTACAGAAGATCCCGGGACAATAAAAGGAACCTTTTGTACATCCCCTGCCATAAAAAATACGCCCCGCAATTTGCTAAGCGAAGTTGTCGGAACCTTTGTACTGATTTTGGTGGTTTTATTAATTGCTGGTCCTGAGTTTAAATCTGAAGGGATGGAAGAGGTGAAAATCGGATTGGGATCGGTGGGAGCGCTTCCTGTTGCATTATTGGTTGTGGCAATTGGTATGAGCCTTGGGGGGTTAACCGGCTATGCGATCAATCCGGCACGCGACCTTGGTCCCCGGATTATTCATTCACTCGTCCCGATAAAAACCAAAGGAGCAAGCGACTGGGGATATGCATGGATACCAATTGCCGGACCTGTTATTGGAGCTGTAATTGCAGCTGTGATCTTTGTCGCAGTAAATTAATTTTTCACAGCTACGGCATTGCCAATTCGAATTTTTTACCTGACTATTCCGCCACCTTCTGCACCACCATTATTCCATCCCGAACCGGAAGGATCACATTTTTTACACGCGGATCGTTTTGTACCAAATCGTTAAACTCAAGGATCCCGCGGGTTTGATCTTCGTCGGCAGCATCCGGATCGGCTACTTTGCCGTCCCACAGAACATTGTCGGCAATCAGAAATCCGCCAACAGAAATATTATCAAAGATCAAATGGTAATAGTTGCAATAATCACGCTTGTCGGCATCGATAAAAACCAGATCGAATGATTGGTTGATTTTAGGAATGATTTTTCGTGCATCTCCAATGTGCTGAACAATACTGTTGGCCATGCCCGATTTCAGGAAGTATTTTTGTGCAATCGTTTCCAGTTCGTCGTCTATTTCGATCGTGTGTAATTGCCCGCCATCGGCCAGTCCTTTTGCCAGGCATAAAGCTGAATAGCCAGTAAAAGTGCCGATTTCGAGAATACACCTGGGTTTTATCATGCAACTTATCATGCTCAGGATTTGCCCTTGCAGATGACCAGACAACATGCGCGATCCCAATACTTTAAGGTGTGTTTCTCGGTCGAGTTCCTGAAGAAAATCATCTTCAGGAGAAATATGATTTAAAATATACTGGTCGAGTAAAACAGGATCGGTCATTTTACTGATAAATTAAAGTACTGCTTTGTGGTTCATCCAATATTTCGTTGGCAATTTCCAGAATTTCGGCACAGCCAATCGCTTCAATCTTTTTGAAAATTGTTTCCAGCGTGTCAACCCGATCAAAAAACAAGTAACTTTTACCAATCGAAAGCATCAGATCTTCACGGTTTTCGGTCGAAATAGCCAATTGACCGATCAGTTGCTTTTTTGCACGGCTCAGTTGCAAAATCCCCATTGGCTGTTCCTTTATTTTCCTGAATTCCTTGTTTACCAGACGAAGTGCCTGCTCCATGTTTTCCTTGTCGGTACCAAAATACACACTGAATTCGCCCGTATCGAAATAACCGGTATAACCCGATTCAACATTGTATGCCATGCCATTGCGTTCGCGAAGCACCATATTCAGGCGCGAATTCATGGATGCTCCGCCCAGAATGTTGTTCAGCAAAACCATTTGCATCCGTTTCGGACTGAAAATAGTTGGTGCAAGGTTGCCAACAATGCAATGAGCCTGAAAAGTATCTTTTTGAATAATCCTCGTTTCGGGTTTGTAATTGTATAGATCCAACCGCTTTTTTGTGCGGATTTTCTCCGGAATTTCTCCAAAGAATTTTTCAGCCAGATGAATGAATTTAGTCATGGAAATATTGCCCACCGAACTCAAAACAATTTGGTCGGTGTGGTAATTTTCATCCATAAATTTCAGGATACTATTTTTGCTGAAGGTTTTTATGAGTTCAGGAGTTCCCAGAATATTGCGCGCAATCGGGTGTCCATCGAACAGGATTTCTTCGAATTCATCGAAAATAAGCTCCGAAGGATTGTCCTTGTACGAATTGATTTCTTCAATTACCACTTCCTTTTCGAGCTCCAGTTCTTTTGTCGGAAAAGTGCTGTTAATCAGAATATCGCTGATCAAATCCATCGAGCGTTGGTAATATTCGCTGAGGAAAGTGGCATAAACAGCAGTTTCTTCCTTGGTGGTATAAGCATTCAGTTCGCCGCCAACGTCTTCAATCCGGTTTAAAATATGAAAGGCCCTTCGCTTTTGGGTTCCTTTAAAAATTACGTGTTCAATAAAATGAGCGATGCCCTGTTCGTTTGCCTCCTCATCCCTCGATCCGGTATTGATCAGTACTCCAAAATGCGAAACCGGCGATTTCGCTTCCTGATGAATAATACGGATTCCATTCTTTAATACGAATGTTTGCATCTATTTTCCTGAAAAGTGTAAAAATTTTTTGGTCTGCAAAAGTATGAAAAAGAAATGGTTCAATACCGAAAGCAAAAAAAATGCAACAGATGAAAACATTTATTTTTGTAGTTTAAATAATTGGTCTATATTTGCAACCCGAAAGCGAAACGGAACAGCCCAAAGCGACACCGAAAAGCCTCGAAAAAAGTCCGCGCCGGACTCAAAACGGTGCCATAGCTCAGTTGGTAGAGCAATGGACTGAAAATCCATGTGTCCCTGGTTCAAATCCAGGTGGCACCACAAAGGGAAGCAAATTACTTCCCTTTGTTTTTTACCTTTCATCCAGAAACCTCATATTTCTTTTCAGTCCCTCGAACCTCGTCCGTTTTACCGCCGAATTTCTGAAAAGTTCGTTAAACAAAGGTTTGTCCATGCTATCCCAATCGCTTTTTCTAAGGTTCATCAATTTGAAAACCGGGGTAAATGCCGGTTCGCTGTGTGTTTCTGATTTTAAATTCCAGGGACAAACATCCTGGCAAATATCGCAGCCAAAAACACGGTTTTTGAATTTTCCTTTCAACTCCGGGTCAATCTCTCCATGGTTTTCAATGGTTTGATAGGAGATGCAGCGGCGGGCATCCAAAATATAAGGAGCGACAATAGCCTGTGTAGGGCAGGCATCAATGCAGCGGGTACAATTTCCGCAGTGGTCGCGCACAACTTTAACGTCGGCAGGTAATTCCAGATCGATGATCAGTTCGCCAATAAAAAAGAAGCTTCCATGTTCGGGCGAAATCAGGTTGGTATTTTTGCCAATCCAGCCCAAACCTGCACGTGCCGCCCACGCCCGATCCAAAACGGGTGCCGAATCAACAAAGCAGCGGCCTTCGCAAGGTGCAATTTCCGATTGGACGAACCGAAGCAATTCGCCAAGTTTGTCTTTCATCACAAAATGGTAATCGGTACCGTATGCATATTTCGAAAGTACCGGAGCTTCCGGATCGGTTTGTTTTTCGGCAGGGAAATAATTCAACAGAACAGAAATAACAGATCGGGCATTTTCAACCAGCAATCGCGGATCGAGGCGTTTTTCTATATTGTTAGCCATGTATGTCATTTCGCCATGCATCTCATTGGTTAGCCAGTTCAGCAACCGATCTTTCTCTTCATCCAGAAATTTTGCCCGGGAAATGCCACAATCCAGAAATCCGAGTTCTCTGGCTTTGGCTTTGATATGTTTCGATGGATTAATTGGATCTATTTCCATAAAGCAATCTGGCTCATTTATAATTGAGTAATCAAAAATAGGTGAAATAAGCATTATCGAATTACCCACACGCAACCAATTTCATATTTTGTTCGTCTGATTAGTTAAACTATTAAAATATCTTTTTGTAAAATGCACAATTTAACAGCATATTTTGATTAGAAATTTATAATTTTACAGATGCCAAAAAACCAAACTAACTCTGAACATACCAATCCGTGAAGAATCCTCCCAATTTAATTCTCCTGAAAGTAATTTTCACCTTCTTTTGCTTTCTTTTTCTGAATTTTTCGCTTTCAGCCCAGAATATTCAGGAGAAAATAATCAGCGGAAAATATCAGCAGGTCAGCCTCCAGGAATTTTTTAATACCATCGAAAAGGAACATCAGATCCGTTTTTACTACAGGCCTGAATGGATAAAAACCTATCAGGTCAATCAGGAATTTAAAGAAATGCCTCTCATCCAGGTACTCAATCTGCTGTTCGACCGGCAGTCATTATCTTTTAGGTTTTTTCAGAACAATTCGGTGGTCGTTTTCCCTAAAGGAACCGACGGGCGCAATGTTTCAGGGACAGACGAACCTCAAATACTGGTTATTGGCGACCCGCTCAACGAGGGCAGATATTCCACTGCCAAAATAAAAGGGAAAGTAATTGATGGCAAAAACAGCGAACCTTTGGCAGGAGCAATCATTTTTCATGCCCAAACCGGAATTGGGACCACCACCAGTTCAAGAGGAACCTACGAAATGGATTTACCAACAGGCGACCATACGCTTCAGGTTTCATTTATGGGATACGAGGTTTTAAACCAGAAAATAAAACTGATCGAAAACGGAAATGTCGACTTCGAAATTTTTGAAGAAACCCACAGCCTCGATGAAGTAACCATAACGGGCGATGACAGCAAGGCATCGAAAGCACAAATGAGCATGGTGAGAGTAAATTCAAGAATAATGAAAGAACTTCCGGTGATGATGGGCGAAGCCGATGTGATAAAAAGCATGATCATGATGCCCGGAGTGCAAAGTGTTGGAGAAATGTCGTCGGGCATCAATGTCCGGGGTGGAAATACCGACCAGAACCTCATCCTTATGGACGGTGCGCCGGTTTTCAACACGTCGCATTTATTCGGGTTTTTCTCGATGATAAATCCTGATGCTGTGAAAGATGTGATACTTTTCAAGGGAGGAATACCGGCTTCGTATGGCGAGCGCGTTTCGTCCATCATGGATGTACAGCTCAAAGAAGGCAATACCAAAAATATTCAGTTCTATGGCGGAATTGGACTAATCAACAGCCGTTTCACGCTGGAAGGGCCGTTCGTAAAGAAAAAGAAAAGTACGTTCCTGATTGGTGGCCGCTCAACATATTCAGACTGGTTGATGAGGCAATCGCGAAATGCGCAGTTTATGAACAGCGTGGCTCATTTTTACGATGTAAACGGAACCGTCAACCTGGTTCTGGGCGAAAAAAGCAATCTGAAACTAACAGGCTACCACAGCAACGATGTTTTCAACCTGAATTCAAATTCGCTTTATACCTACGGAAATTTAATTGGTTCGGCCAACTGGAAAGTGAATGTTTCAAAAAGCCTGATCTCAAACCTGACCCTGGCATATAGCAAATACAATTTTCAACTCGATCAAAAAGACCCGAATCTTTCAGAAGACGATTATTCCTTGATTACAGGTCTGGGATACGGCAGCATGAAATACATCCTTTCGTGGCTGCCCAACGATCGGCACCGCGTAAATACAGGTTTTCAGGCCATCGGGTACAAGGTTTTCCCAGGCGAAATCCGTCCGGCAGGCGATCCGTCAAATGTAATTCATGAAAAAGTAGGCAATGAACAATCTATTGAACTTGGGGCTTTCATTGATGACGATTTTGATTTGTCTGAAAAAACTGCCATCAATGTTGGTGTTCGTTATGCCCGTTTCATGAGCCGGGCAGCAACAACTGTAGTGGGAAGTGACCCGTTTCTGCCAAATAGTCCGGGTTCAGCGAACGGCTCTGGTTCCGGGTCGTGGAAAACAGCCCAAATGTACCACGGCATCGAACCACGGTTGGCACTTAAAACCGATTTAAACAGCGGCGCATCGTTCAGGTTAAGTTACCAGCGTATCCATCAGTTTATGAACCAGATTTCGAATACCTCGGTAATTTCACCTGCCGATTTCTGGAAATCTGCCGATGCCAACATCAAGCCACTCATCAGCGATCAGGTTGCCATCGGTTTGTTTAAAACTCCGAAGAAAGGCTTGTTCGAAACTTCGGTGGAAGTGTATTACAAAAACCTGCAAAATCTTCTGGAATATAAAAATGGAGCAGTTCTGGTGATGAACCACCAAATTGAGGACGACATCATCAACGCAGATGGGCATTCTTACGGACTTGAATTGTACATGAAGAAAAATGCCGGAAGGCTCAAAGGCTGGGTCAGCTACACCTACTCGCGAACCATGCGCCAAACTGACAACGAGTTGGATGAAGAAGTGATCAATGCCCGAAAGTTTTATCCGTCGGTGTACGATAAGCCACACGATTTATCTGCGGTGCTGAATTATCACATCAGCCGCCGCTGGCGTTTTTCAGGCAATTTTGTGCTCTCCTCCGGAAGGCCAATTACCTTGCCTGAACAGAAATATATGTTTGATGGCCGTCAGGTAGTTTATTACTCCGACCGCAACAAATACCGGATGCCGCCCTATCACCGCGCTGATGTGAGCATAACGATCGACGAAAACCTGCGACGGAAACGCATGTGGAAAGGAAGCTGGACTTTCTCGGTCTATAATCTTTATGGCCGTAAAAACCCATATTCGGTATTTTACCGCAAAGATCCGTCCATTCAGCAGGTGGATAAAAACCAATATGCCATTTATAAACTTTCGGTTATTGGTGTGCCCGTGCCATCGATTACCTATAATTTTAAATTCTGATGCAAAAAAGAATAATATACATGGTGTTGTTTGCATTGCTCTCCGTTTCCTGCGAAGAGTATTACAAACCCGAACTCGAAGTTGTACCGGGGATGTTGGTGGTCGAATCCCATTTGACCAACGACCCAGGACAAAATTTTGTCAGGCTTTCGATGACACAGGATTTTTACAGCGCCGTTCAGGAAGAAAAAATTACAGGCGCAAAAGTTGATCTTATTGAATTGGGTGGCCAGATTATGAGCGGGATTGAGAACAGTTCAGGATATTTCACCTTCCCCTCAACACCGGTTCCGGGCAGGCAATACAAAATTCAGATAACTTATCAGAACGACATCTTTGTTTCTGAACTTGTTGTTATGCCCCCCATTCCGGCAATTGATTCGCTTTATACTGTGCACAAGATTAAAAAATCTTTCCGTACCAATTCATCCGGAATTCCGGAGCTATTTGAAACACCGGTACGTGAAATTTGTATTGATGCACCCATAACCGCTCAACTCGGATATTACCGTTTTAACACAAGGGCAATTCTGCAGTGGATATATTCTCCTGCCCCTTCAATCGGGCCTCCGCCACCTCCCTGGTACGGATGGCTTTCGGTTTACGACAGAGGATTGTTTAATCTTGCAGGACCGAAAGAGTATAGCATATCCAATAAAGTGCGACAGCATCCGGTCGTTTCGCTTGATTACAACGGTAAGTTCTATCTCGACTCTGCCAAGCAGTCTCCATCAGGCTGGATTCTTATTCTCGACGAATATGGAATATCAAAGGAATCTCATGATTTTCATGAAAAACTGAACCAACAATTTTCCGCAGAAGGTAGCCTTTTCGATCCGGTTTTAACACAGGTTTACGGGAATATAAAATGCACAACATCTCCTGAAAAAATAGTACTTGGATTTTTTGATCTGAATTCATACCGTCAATACCGGTATTATCTGAGTTTGGGGACAGGCCCCGATGACCAGGTCATTCAACGACGTCTAAACAGCTATCCTGAAATTCCTGACAGAGGTTATCAGATCGGAACCCGTCCGTCATTTTGGGAAACCAATTATTAAATGAAGAAAAAAATAATCATATCTCTATTCCTGATGGTCGTTGCTATGACTGGATACACTCAGGAAAAAGCAGGATTCGCTTTATACACCGACCGCGATGTCTATGTCAGCGGTGAAACCTTGTTTACTAAAATATATACGCCGGAAGGCAATCCTGCCCGGATCGTCTATCTCGATCTGGTAAATCAATATGGCGTCAGGGTTACCGGAGTTTCGCTGGAAATTAAAAGTAATCAGGCCAACGGTTTTATTCAGTTGCCCGATTCTCTCGGCTCCGGAAATTATCTTGCAAGAGCTTACCTGAAAAATACCTCCGGAAAACTTAAAGTTTTACGCGAAATCTGGATTTCGAACAGGTTCGATGGTCGGGAAAAAACAAGCGAAATGAAACGGATTTCCGGTCTGGAAAAAATTCAGGAGCAAAGAACCGGAAAAATTGAATTTGAAAATATTGAAGCCAACTACCAATCGAACAGCAATATCGCTGCTACCATCAGAATCGATGAAACACTCCTCAGTGAAATTGATGGTAATCTGCTTGTTTCTGTGGCTCAAACAGAACCGTCGTTCGATGCTGCCTCGTTTATTTGGAGCTACAATCAGGGAAAAGAAGGAATAACCGAAAACAAAGGCATCATACTTTCAGGAACTGTAACCGATAGGAAAACCTTGGAACCTGCTGCCGGAATCACCATTTACCTCACGATTCCTGATTCGGTTCCCGGATTTCAATATTACCAAACCCGGAAAGATGGCCGCTTCTATTTTCTGCTGGAAGATTATTTTGGAGCGGTTCAGGCAGTCGTTCAATGTTTCGGCAATACTCCGGTACAACGATTGAAAATAACGATGGATGAAATGTTCGCTGAAGTGGGCACCTTGCCGGAATATCGGCAGCAACCAATTTCTGAAGAATTTAAACGCAATATCAGCAGGAACATCGATGCATTGACTTTCAGGAAAATTTTTGGTCAGGATAAATTGGAGGTGGAACAAGTTGCCATAAAACAAAAGGAAATATCGCCCTATTACGGAAATCCTACCCGAACGGTCGATCCGCAGTTGTTTATTGATCTTCCGGACTTTACCGAAATATCAAGAGAACTTTTGCCTGGCGTAAAATGGAGGAATTACAACAATGAGCCGACCCTTCAGGTTATTAACAACAACATGCACAACTACTTTGCCGATAATCCATTAATACTGATCGACGGAATTCCAATCCGGGATTTGAATGTAATTAAGGACATGGGAACTGCCGACATCGACCGGGTTGAGATTTGCCAGTATGAACGGTATTATGGCGACCTCCGGTTTCCGGGTGTAGTAGCAATTTACACAACGAAAGCTGATTATTCATCGCTACCCACATCCGACCAGCTTATTCGAATGGATCTTGAAACCATTCAATTACAGGTTGCAAGTGCCGAACACGTCGTGCAGGAACAAACCATTCCCGATTTGAGACAGCTTATCTATTGGAATCCTTTGGCTGAACCCAAAAGTGCGATTTTTATTAAATGTAATACTTCTGCAATTGCAGGGCAGTTTAAGCTGATCGTAAGAGGCCGGTTGAAAAATGGAACGCTGATTTTTGCAGAAAAACAATTTGAGGTAAAATAATATGAACATCAGGATAATTCTTCTATTCATTCTTTTTCATGCAGCAGGTTTTGCCATCACTGTTTTCGCACAGGAACCGCTGAACCCGAATTGGGATGCCGAAAAAATTAAAGGCACCCGCTACATTCCTTATCCCATATACGATGGGTTTCCTTTTTTGAACGACTCATGGCTGCCGGGAAAAATTGAATTTGCCAGTGGAGAAATTGCCGATAGTTTATACCTGAGATACAGCTCGTTTAAAGATGAAGTCGTTTATTACAATGAAGCCATCACCACCCAGATTGTAATTGATAAAGCCAGTCTGAATGGTTTTTCGTTTACTGAAAAAGACGGCAGGACAAGGGTATTCCGGAAACAGTATTTCGATGGTTTTATGAAAGGCGATCGTTATTTTGAAGTCCTGTCGGATGGAGAAACCGATTTGCTGGCCTACCGAAAAGTAATTCTAATCACAATATCTCCATACAAGGACCAGAATAATATTTTAAAGAACCTGGCTTATGACCCAAATTACCAATACTATTTCTATTCGCCGGCGATGGAATATGCTTCGGTAAGAATGAATTTAGGCGCTTTGCTGTCAAAATTCGACAAGGTTTCACAAAAATCCATCAAAAAACTTCTCAGGAAAAATCGTATTAAAATTACTGATGAATTTAGTTTTGTTTACTCATGGAAGTTGATTGAAAAGGAGGGGTTTAAGGTTGCTTTTTAAAATTTGTAAGCAGCTTTACGCATGTCTTCCTGCGATTTGAAGGGCTTTTCGGGTTTTAGTGTTTTTGCCATGAAACGATGTATTTTAAACCTGATTTCCTGTGCAGTTTTCGTGTCAATCCGGTCAAAAGAATGTCCTCCGGGAACATTTTGAAAAATCTCGTATTCAAACTTCTTTCCATCGGCCTTCAGCGATTTTATGAGGTGTTCAACTTCCAGCACATTTACGTCGTCGTCGTTGGTATTGGAATGAATCAGCAATGGAGTATCTTTCATTTTATGGGTATTCCAGGCAGGTGAACGACGCCGGTATTCTGCCACATTTTCGTTTGCCGATTGGCCAATGGAGTAATCTGCTTCAAACTGATCCCTGTATGACTGGTTATAATAACCCATCCGGGCAATCAAATCACTCACCGGAACACCTGCGAAAGCACACTGAAAATCGTCCGGGTGTTCAAAAATATTCATCAGCGCAATCAGTCCGCCATGGCTCCAGCCCATGATACCAACCCTGTTTTTATCAACAAAGGGGTAGTTTTCCAGAATGGAATTGCGACTTTCATAAACGTCCTCCACTTCCAGTCCACCATAGTCAATGTTCTCGAAGTATGATTTTCCGTACCCAGTGCTTCCCCGGTATTCTGCGGCAACCACCACGTAACCTTGAGTAATCAGTTCCCTGATGATGTGTGCATAATAGGTTGTAAAATCGGCATGAACCCCACCGTGAGGCAGCACAATCAAAGGGTATTTTTTGTTGACATCCATATTTAGCGGAATAAAAACGTAGGTCCAGAATTTCAGCGGATTTCCGGCGCCCATTGCATCCGGATTTTTTTCTTTCCATTTGGCAGGTCCGCAAATATACAGTTTGTCAACAAAGGCAATATCGCCGACTTTCTGCTGCCACATCAGGTCGTCCAGTTGTTTCGAAAGTTGGTCCAAACGGTGGTCGAGTCCCGAATTGTATTGTTGCAGTTTTTCAATATCTTTCTGAAAATCCTGAAAATTCTGGGCAAATCCATTAAAAACACAAAAAATCACAAAGGCAAAAGACATTAATTTTGTTTTCATAGCCGGGTTAGTTTTCATTTTATAGCACTAAAGATATTGTATCTTTCTAAAATTCAATCAAAAATACCGTTTTTCTGAATTCGTTTTGTTAAATTTATTGAGTCGTTTTAGAAAAAGTACCTTGAGCATTAAAAATCAAAGCTGTGAAAAAAAACCTCCTTTTTATCATTCTGGTATTACTCGCATTTTCACAATGTAAAACCAATCCTGAAAAAAATATTGTAATGACCGTGAACGGACCAATTTCTTCTGAAAAGTTGGGAACATGGCTTACCCACGAGCATATTCTGGTCGATTTTATTGGCGCCGATTCGATAAGCAATGACAGATGGGAAAAGCCGGAAGTAATTGAAAAGGCATTTCCATACCTTCAGCAAATAAAAGATTTAGGTTGCCAGACCTTTGTTGAATGTACGCCGGATTTTCTTGGCAGAGATCCGTTATTGCTGAAAAGCCTGTCTGATTCTACCGGATTAAATATCATTACAAACACTGGACTTTACGGTGCAAGAAATAATAAATTCGTTCCCGGTTATGCATTTGAAGAAACCGCTGAACAGCTTGCCAAACGTTGGATTGCCGAATCGGAGATGGGAATTGACGGTACAGGAATAAAACCGGGATTCATCAAAATTGGTGTTGACAATGGCAATTTATCCGAAATGCACAAAAAGCTGATTGCAGCTGCTGCCATTACACATTTAAAAACCGGACTTGTAATCGCATCGCATACCGGACCGGCTATCCCTGCATTCGAACAAATTGAGATACTAAAACAGGAAGGAGTATCGCCCGAAGCTTTTATCTGGGTTCATGCCCAGTCGGAAAAAGATCTGGCGAACCACATAAAAGCAGCACAGTTGGGAGCATGGATTAGCCTTGATGGCTTGGGCGAAAATAACCTTCAGGATTATTTAGCGATGATTAATAACCTGAAGGATAACAATTTGCTGAACAAGATTTTGTTATCGCATGATGCAGGTTGGTACGATCCGGGCAAAGAAAACGGCGGAGAATACCGGGGCTATACCACACTTTTTGAAAAGCTGGTTCCTTTGCTACTTAACGAAAACTATTCAGAAGAAGAGATTGATCAGCTTTTGGTTATTAATCCATCGCAGGCGTTTACGATTAAAATACGCAAAGCCACTCAAAAATAACACCTCCAATTAAATGAAAGAAGAATTTTTGCAGTTTATCTGGAAACACGGGTTGTATCTGAAGGACGACCTTAAAACCACAGATGGGAAACCTGTCGAAATCATTTCGTCGGGACGGCCAAATGCCGATTCGGGACCCGATTTTTTCAATGCCAAAATCCGAATTGGAGAAACAACCTGGGCCGGAAATATTGAAGTCCACCAAAAATCGTCTCATTGGTATCAGCACAAACACGACAGTGATGGAGCCTATGACAATGTTATCCTGCACGTTGTCGAACTGCACGACAAACCTGTTCAGGTAAAAAACCACGAACTGCCAACACTCGAAATCAGGTATCCGGTCGAAATTTTGGAAAACTATGAACAACTCCTGAAATCGGAACGCTGGATTGCCTGCGAAGAAAAGCTGGCAGAAGTTGATCCGTTCATTCTGCGGTTTTGGTTCAGTTCACTCATGATCGAACGGCTTCAATCGAAAACTGGCGATATCCTGAATATTCTGGGACAAAATAAAAGCAACTGGAACGAAACCTTTTATCAGTTGCTTGCGCGAAATTTTGGTATGAAAATTAACGCGTTGCCATTCGAACTGCTCGCCAAATCGCTGCCACTGCAAGTATTGTCGAAACACAAAAACGATCTTTTTCAAATCGAAGCCTTGCTATTCGGGCAATCGGGATTGTTGAACGAAACTTTGCTTGGCGATGAGTATTATTTGTCACTCCGGAAAGAGTATTCCTATCTGTACAAAAAATATAGCCTGTCGGGCATCGAAGCGCATTTGTGGAAGTTTATGCGATTGCGGCCCATTAACTTTCCAACCGTCCGAATCGCACAACTCGCCATGCTGATCCATCATTCGTCGGCTTTGTTTTCGCAAATACTGGAAACCGAAAATCCCGATGAACTCCGTAAATTATTCGATGTAAAAGCTTCAGGATATTGGGATACGCATTACCGTTTCAACAAACCTTCCGAAGAAAACAGGCAAAAAGTGCTTGGCGAAACCGCATTTAATAATTTGGTGATCAACACGATTGTTCCGCTGCTGTTTGTTTATGGTAACCAGCACCTCGATCAGGCCATGAAAGACCGTGCTTTGTTTCTGCTCGAAAAGCTGGCTCCTGAAGAAAATCAGATCATCCGAAAATGGAACGAACTGGGTATTGAAAGCCGCACCGCGTTTGAAACACAGGCTTTACTTCAGTTAAAAAACAACTACTGCGATCCTAAAAAATGTTTGAATTGCCAGATGGGGGCGAAGATCATCACTTTAACCAATCATTCCGACAACAGATAATTGTTTCAATTAAATTTCAGAGTCAAACAGAATTGTTAATTTCGCACCAATAAAATGATTTACAATGGGAATGAAATTTTTGCATCTGCCAAGGGCAAAGCAGTTTAATATAACCACCCGCTTTTACGATCCTCAAAAAGAGGCGATGAAGGAGCGTGAGGAAAGGATTAAGCAAGAGCTGGCTCAGAACAATGAGGAAGAAGTAAGTTCATTATACCGATCTGGCATTAAAGGTCAGTTCCGGAATTCGGGAAAGTTTACACATAGCAAAACCATCGCCGATGCCCGAAGGAAATCGAACATGCGTTTGCTCGTGATTGTCGTCCTTTTGTCTGCCTTGTTTTATATATTACTGAAATAGCCAAAAAACTTCTGTGCCAGATATCATTCAACTACTTCCAGACTCGGTTGCCAACCAGATAGCTGCCGGAGAGGTTATTCAAAGACCTGCTTCGGTTGTGAAAGAATTGGTGGAAAACGCCATCGATGCCGGGGCAACCCAAATAAAAGTAAACATTAAAGATGCAGGCCGTACTCTCATCCAGATTACCGACAATGGCTGCGGCATGTCGGATACCGATGCGCGCATGGCCTTCGAGCGGCACGCAACCTCCAAAATAAAATCGGCTAGCGATATATTTGCCATTCGTACCATGGGTTTCAGGGGCGAAGCGCTGGCATCGATAGCTGCCATTGCCGAAGTTGAACTTCGAACCAAAGAACATGATCAGGATTTGGGAACTTTTATTCACATTTCAGGGTCAAATATTATTGCTCAGGAACCTGTGAGTTGCGACAGCGGTACCAATTTCCAGATAAAAAACCTGTTTTTTAATGTTCCGGCAAGGCGCAAATTCCTGAAGTCGAACCCGGCAGAGCTGAAACACATCATCAACGAAATTCAACGTATTGCACTCGCTAATTCAGAGATTTCCATTTCGCTGTACCACAACGGATCGGCTATCTATGAGTTGAACGGCTCGAACAAACGAGTACGGATCGTTTCAATTTTCGGGAAAAATATCAATCAAAACCTGATCCCGATCGAAACTGAAACTTCGCTGGTCAAAATAAGCGGCTTCATCGGGCAGCCCAAACACGCGCGAAAAATGTTTGGCGAACAGTTCTTTTTCGTCAACCAGCGGTATATCAAGCATCCGTATTTTCACCGCGCCATCATGCAGGCCTATGAAAAAATATTGCCGCCCGATGCCATCCCGTCGTATTTTATTTATTTCGATATGAATCCTGCCGACATCGATGTAAATATTCATCCGACCAAAACCGAAATTAAATTCGAAAACGAACAGGCTGTGTGGCAAATTCTGCAAGCCTCGGTTCGCGAAGCGCTCGGAAAATTCAACATCGTGCCATCTATTGACTTCGATCAGGCCGGAAGTGTTGACATTCCGATGCCGCTCAGAGATTATGCCGATGTGCACACTCCTGAAATAAAGATTAACCCGGCTTACAATCCTTTTGAACAGACAGCTTCGACAAAAAACTATTCGGGAACCGACCGAAGTTTTGGGCCGACACCAACACAACGTACCAACCTTTCAAGCTGGCAATCGCTTTACAAAGGCCTCGAACCCGATTATTCGTCGCAACCGGAAACTCCCGCTGACGAGCCGGTGCAATTCAAAATAGAAGAACAGCAAACCGCAAAAAGTTCGGTACAATTCAAAAACAAATACATCCTGACGCCTGTTAAATCGGGGTTGATGGTGATCGACCAGAAGCGGGCCCACGAGCGCATTTTGTACGAACGGTTAATGCAGGTGATTGAAAACCATGAGGTGGCCAGTCAGCAGCAACTTTTTCCTGAAACCTTTGAACTGAATGCCTCCGATGCAACTTTACTGACCAGCATTCTTCCTGAACTGAGAGCCCTGGGTTTTGATG
>DAITNH010000050.1:19322-23651 GCA_036834745.1 Prolixibacteraceae bacterium | reverse complement strand
AAGGTCTGAACAAAAAACTACGGGTTTACACAACCCGTCCCGACACTTTGTTCGGTGCTACTTACATGGTTGTTTCTCCGGAACATCCGATGCTCGAAAACTTGGTGACTCCTGAAAATGCTGAAAAAGTAAAACAATACATACATGCGTCGTCGCTGAAGTCGGATTTAGACCGCACCGAACTGGCCAAAGACAAAACCGGCGTTTTCACCGGACGAAATGCTATCAACCCGATCACCGGTTTGCCGATTCCAATCTGGATAGCCGATTACGTGCTGATGGGTTACGGAACCGGTGCCATCATGGCAGTTCCGGCACACGATAACCGCGACTTTGAGTTTGCTCAAAAATTTGATATTCCGGTTGCTTGTATTCTTGATCCGAAGAATGCCGACGAGGAAACCCGCGCCAAAGTTTTGGCCGGACAAGCTTGCTGGACTGAAGACGGAGCATATATCAATTCTGCCAACCCGGCAATCAATCTCGATTTAAATGGCCTGAACAAAAAACAGGGCATCGCCAAAGTGATCGCATGGTTGGGCGAAAACGGAATCGGAGAAGCCACCACTAATTTCAAACTGCGCGACTGGTTGTTCAGCCGTCAGCGTTACTGGGGCGAGCCTTTTCCGGTTATTCACTGGGAAGATGGCGAAGTGACTTTGGTAGATGAAGATCTTCCGGTTGAACTTCCGGTGATGGAAAAATATGAACCTGGCGAAGGCGGAGAATCGCCTTTGGCCAACGCAACCGATTGGTTGTATGTGACCGACAAAAACGGTCGCAAAGGCCGCCGCGAAACCAACACCATGCCGCAATGGGCGGGATCGTGCTGGTACTATTTGCGCTACATCGATCCACGCAACGACGAATCAATTTTTGACAAAAAGCTTGAAAATTACTGGATGCCGGTTGACTTGTATGTGGGCGGCGCTGAACATGCCGTGTTGCATTTGCTGTATTCGCGTTTCTGGCACAAAGTATTGTTCGATTTGGGAATTGTTTCGACTCCCGAACCTTTCCAGAAGTTGTTTAACCAGGGAATGATCCTTGCTTTTGCCTATGAAACCGCCACCGGCGCGAAAGTTGCGAGCGATTTGGTAGAAGAAAAGGATGGCAAATATTTCCACATTGATACCGGCGAAGAACTGAACCAGATCGTTGCCAAGATGTCGAAATCACTGAAAAACGTGGTGAATCCTGACGATGTGGTGACGAAATTCGGAGCCGACTCACTTCGTTTGTACGAAATGTTCATGGGCCCGCTGGACGATACCAAACCCTGGATGGAAAACGGCGTGAAAGGAGTTTTTGGTTTCCTGAACCGTGCATCCCGTTTCTTCGGAACGCCTGAAAATATTGTGGATGAAGCCGACGACAAGGAAACGCTGAAACTGCTTCATCAAACCATTAAAAAGGTGGCTTTTGATATTGAAAATATGAAATTCAATACCGGAATTTCGGCATTGATGGTGTTTAATAATCTGGCGATGAAAAAGGGGAAAGTGAGCAAACAGACTGCTGAAACCTTTGCAAAAATACTGTCGCCTTACGCGCCTCATTTTGCCGAAGAGTTGTGGCAAATGTATGGTCACCCCGAGACTTTGGCCTACGAGCCCTGGCCAGCGTTTGATCCTGCCACGTTGACCGAAGAAGTGTTTGAATATCCGGTTTCGTTCAATGGCAAAGTGCGTTTCAAACTTGAACTGCCGCTTGGAATACCGGTTTCCGAAATTGAAAAGGCGGTTCTGGCACACGAAACTTCTATCAAATGGTTCGAAGGAAAAACACCGAAAAAGGTAATCGTAGTTCCGAATAAAATCGTGAACGTTGTGATATAGAAAAGTTTTAACCAAAATTTTTAAAAAGCACAGGATGAAGGTTCTGTGCTTTTTTTATGAATTGTTTTTCAATGTAACCATTTTATTAAGTCTTGCATTTGCTGATTTTTCACATAAAATCACGGCATTGAAGACCTTTGTTTTGCAGCCGGAAAAATATCCGTATTTTGTGTTCAAATCCGGATAGAAACAATCAAATTCAATCAGAAAATGACGCTTCAAAAAAAGGAAAAACTGCTGCACATTATCAAGGATTATGTGATTATTACTTTTGGGTTGATATTATATGCCCTTTCGTGGACATTCTTTCTTGTTCCGGCGCAAATTACGGGGGGTGGAGTAAGCGGTCTGGCTGCTGTTATTTTTTACAGCTATAAAATTCCGATCGGTTTAACCTTCTTTTCAGTAAACCTTATTCTGGTGGTAATAGCAATCAAAGTTCTGGGTGCAAGTTTTGGCGTCAAAACCATTTTTAGTATGGTAGTAATTTCCATTGCTTTCAGTGTTTTGCCCACATTGCCTTCCGGAGCTATTATTCAGGATAATTTTCTGTCTTCCGTTTTAGGCGGAATGATGGGTGGCGCTGGTATCGGAATCGTTTTTTCGAGGGGCGGCAGCACTGGTGGAACTGACATTATCGCCATGATCGTCAACAAGTACCGCAACATCAGTCCGGGACGTATCATTTTGTATTGCGACGTTATTATTATCGGATCGTCCTACTTTCTTTTACATTCGCTTGACAAAATGGTTTATGGTTTTGTATCCATGGCAGTGGTTTCATACACGCTCGATGCTTTTCTGAGTGGCTCAAATGCCTCAGCACAGATATTTATTTTCTCGCCCAAATACGAAGAAATTGCTGATTTTATTAACAGTGAATTCGGACGCGGGGTGACTGCCCTGGACGGTAAAGGCTGGTACACTCAGAACAACGTTACGGTTTTGATAACCGTTGTAAGGAAAAAGGAAACCAGCATCCTTTTCCGAAAAGTGAAGGAAATTGATCCGAATGCCTTTATTTCGATGGCCAGCGTGATGGGTGTTTATGGTCAGGGATTCGATAAAATAAAGGGTTGATTTTTAAATCCTGATTTTGAATTAACATTTTTTAATGGTTTTTTTTTCGGCTACCGAGTTTACTGTAAATAAGCAGATACCATCTGATTTTGTCGCTAAATAGGTTATGCGATCCGACTCTATCCTTAGTTTTAGCAAAGAAACCCTGCTAATTTTATTATTTTTGAAAAAATGAATTGAACCCGGAGAATGCTTTTCGAATATGACAGTATTTTTCAAGGTGACTTTTACTGAAATTTAATTCTCATGAAGATTAGCATTCCACAGAAATTCAGACGGTTAACTAAAATCCTTATTTGGTCGGTAACATTTATCCTCTTGTTGCAGGTGGCGTATTTCATTTTTTCTTATTATGAAACGAAGCGTATTGAGAAGAAATTAGCAGAACAAGTTGAGGTGATAAAACCGGAGCCTGTAATGCTTTTCAATATCGCAATCGATTCGTTTACTGTTGTTCCAGGGCAGGTAAAGTCGGGTCAAAATCTATCTGATTTACTTGTTACCCAAGGAATTTCGATGACCAGGATTGATGAAATTTCAAAAAAATCTACGTCGGTTTTTGATGTCCGGAAAATGAAAATTAATAATCTGTACTATTTTTTCAAGAATAAAAAGGATACTTCGAAAGTGGAGTATTTTATTTATGAAATCAATCCGGTGGATTATGTGGTTTACCAACTTAGCGATAGCCTCAGGATCTACAAAGAGAAAAAACCAATGATTACCCAGATAAAAACAGCCAGTGGGGTAATTACTTCATCACTTTGGAATGCAATGACAGAACAAGCTATCAGTCCGGTACTTGCGATGGATCTTTATGAAATTTATCAATGGACTATTGACTTCTTCGGAATACAAAAAGGGGATAAGTTCAGGGTAATTTATGAAGAAAATTTTGTTTATGGAAAGTCTGTCGGAATTGGGCGCATCTTTGCTGCCCAGTTTGTACATGCCAATGAAGATTTTTATGCCTTCAGGTTTACCCAAAACAATGAGGACAGCTATTTCGACCAAAAAGGTAAAAGCCTGAAAACAGCATTTCTGAAGGCACCTTTGGTTTACAACCGTATTAGTTCAGTTTTTTCCAACAGCCGGTTTCATCCGGTTTTGAAAATCCGTCGGCCGCACCATGGGGTTGATTATGCGGCTCCCTCCGGAACTCCTGTGGTTTCAATCGGCGATGGAACTGTAATTGCAAAAGCCTTTCAGGCCAGAGGAGGCGGAAATTATGTGAAGATTAAACACAATTCTGCTTATACAACCAGTTACATGCACCTCAGTAAATTTGGTGCCGGAATTGCCAATGGCGTAAGGGTAAAACAGGGACAGGTTATCGGATATGTTGGTTCAACCGGCTTGTCATCAGGCCCACACCTCGATTATCGGGTTTTCATGAATGGTACACCGATTG
>DAITNH010000050.1:13656-19222 GCA_036834745.1 Prolixibacteraceae bacterium | reverse complement strand
TTGTCATCAGGCCCACACCTCGATTATCGGGTTTTCATGAATGGTACACCGATTGACCCTCTTAAAATGAAGGCGCCTCCAACCGATCCGATCGCGCAGAAAAACATAAATGATTTTAACGTTCACCGGGATTCAATGATGGTAAAGCTTCAGAAAGTTGAAAAATTTTAGAATCGATTTCTTTTTGCGAAAGGAGCCCCGGTAATGTTGAAAAATTATGATGCTTGAAAAAAGGCCATCTCAAAATAAAATTTGGGATGGCCTTTTTTATACCTAAGAAGCATCTCTGGCTATTTCTCCGTGATAACTGATATCCAGGCCCTCTTTCTCTTCTCTTGCTGATGCTTTAACCGGAATGAGCCAGTTGATGCCTTTCAGGAGGATTAAGGTAAAAGAAAAGCTGTAAACAACTGCAAGCAAAATGGCAGCTATTTGTTTCAGTAAAAACACAATGCTTCCACCGTAGAAAAGACCATCGACTCCTCCGGGATTGATGGTAGTTGTTGCAAACAATCCAAGACAGATGGTGCCAAATACGCCGCCCATTCCATGAACACCCCAAACGTCGAGCGCATCATCCCAGTCTTTGTTTTCTTTGTATTTAACCGCCAGATAACAACCGCCTCCCGCAATTATTCCTATCAAGGCAGCCGATTGGATGGTAACATAACCCGCGGCGGGTGTAATGGTTGCCAATCCTGCGACAGCTCCGGTCATTAATCCAATGAATGTCGGTTTCTTTTTTCCGGTATTCCATTCAATTACGAGCCAGGTAATGGCGGCAAACGATGCGGCAATATCGGTGTTCAGGAAAGCCGCAACCGTAATGTCATTTACCGCCATTTCACTTCCTGCATTAAAGCCATACCAGCCAAACCAAAGCAAGGCTGTTCCTACAGCCACCAACGGAATATTGTTTGGAACATGTTTCCTTTCCTTCCGGGCTCCCACAAAATATACGGAGGCCAATGCTGCAAATCCGGCAGTTGCATGAACCACAATTCCGCCGGCAAAGTCAAGTACACCCCACATCGCCAGTAATCCACCTCCCCAAACCATGTGTACAAAAGGATAATAGACAAATATCTGCCAGAAAATCAAAAACCAGAAATACGCTTTAAATGAAATGCGGTTGATAAAGGCTCCGGTGATCAATGCCGGAGTGATGATCGCAAACATCATCTGATAAGCAATAAAGATGTACTCCGGAAAGTTTTTGGTTGGCGAAAAAACACTTTTGGGGGTAATTCCATTAAACATGGCTTTGTCGAGATTTCCGATGATTCCGAAGAAATCGGTTCCTTCGGTCATGTTTCCACTAAAGCAAAGAGAATATCCGAAGAAAAACCACAGAATGGTGGTTAAACCGAGTGAAACAAAACTTTGCATCATGATACTGAGGATGTGCTTTTTATTTCCCAATCCTCCATAGAAGAAAGCCAGTCCGGGAGTCATCAGCATCACCAGACTTGTTGCAAGAATCATAAACGTTGTCAGACCTACATCAAACATAAATGGGGGTTTTAATTAATGTCGTGCAAAAATATATTATATTTCAACATACCATATATTAGCACAGGTAAAAATTAAAATAATATTCTATTTTTAAACATTAGCCCATTGTGAATTGGGGTAGTATTGGATTTATATAGTTTTATTTTATGAATAACCTGATTTGTTATTTGTAGAAGTTATCAGAATTTCCCTTCGATCAATTTGTTTGGTAAGGTTTGTATTCATGATTGAATCTGGCTGGCCCTTTCGGGTTATCAGACTTTGACCCATAAAAAAACCTGCTTCACGAGAAGCAGGTTTTTTAGTATGAGAAATTTTGGTTGTTGAATCAGAGTGTTTTTGCGACCTCGGTCAACGTAAAGGCTTCAATGAAGTCACCAGCTTTAACATTGTTGTAATTGTCAATATTTAAACCGCATTCATAACCCTTGTTAACTTCCTTGACATCGTCTTTGAATCGTTTGAGCGATCCTAAAGTGCCAGTGTAGATTACAATGCCGTCGCGGATAACGCGGATCTTGTCTTTCCTGAAAATCCTTCCGTCGCGGACAATACAACCTGCAATAGTACCAACCTTGGTAATATCGAATGCTTCCATTACTTCGGCAGTTCCGGTGATTTCTTCCCTTATTTCAGGAGAAAGCATACCTTCCATTGCCGCTTTTATTTCGTTGATCGCATCGTATATAATTGAGTACAGACGGATATCGATCTGTTCTTTTTCTGCAATCTTGCGGGCACTGACAGATGGTCTTACCTGGAATCCAACAATAATTGCATTGGATGCAGTTGCAAGCATGATATCCGATTCTGAAATGGCACCAACCGCTTTGTGAATTACATTTACCTGAATTTCTTCGGTTGACAGTTTGATCAATGCATCAGAAAGTGCTTCGATTGATCCGTCCACGTCACCCTTCACAATCAGGTTCAATTCCTGGAAGTTTCCGATGGCAATGCGTCGTCCAATTTCATCAAGTGTAATATGTTTTGTTGTACGCAGGCCTTGTTCGCGTGCCAACTGTTCACGTTTGTTGGCGATGTTGCGGGCATCACGTTCGTTTTCAAGACTGTTGAACTTGTCTCCGGCCTGAGGTGCTCCGTCCAAACCAAGAATAATCACTGGTTCTGCAGGACCTGCCTTGTCAATGCGCTGATTTCGTTCGTTAAACATGGCTTTTACGTGGCCATAATACTGACCGGCCAAAATTACATCTCCAACGCGCAAGGTTCCGTTTTGTACCAGAACAGTACAAACATATCCGCGTCCTTTATCGAGCGTTGATTCAATCACAGTACCCGAAGCTCTTTTATTAGGATTGCCTTTCAATTCAAGCATTTCAGCTTCGAGCAATATTTTTTCGAGCAACAAGTCAACATTTAATCCTGACTTGGCCGAAATATCCTGACTCTGGTATTTACCGCCCCAGTCTTCGACCAGGTAGTTCATTCCGGCAAGTTGTTCCTTAATTCGTTCCGGATTTGCTCCGTTCTTATCAATTTTATTGATTGCGAATACAATCGGAACACCTGCTGCTGCTGCGTGATTGATGGCCTCGATTGACTGAGGCATGATACTGTCGTCAGCAGCTATGATAATAATGGCAATATCGGTAACCTGTGCACCCCTGGCGCGCATCGCAGTAAATGCTTCGTGACCGGGAGTATCCAAAAAGGTAATTTCTTTACCGTTATTCAGTTTCACGTGGTAGGCTCCAATGTGCTGGGTAATACCTCCGGCTTCACCGGCGATTACATTTGCACTTCGTATGTGGTCGAGCAACGATGTTTTACCATGGTCAACGTGTCCCATCACTGTAACAACCGGTGCCCTTGGAAGCAATTGTTCCGGGGTATCCGGTTCCTCCTCGATGGCCACCTGGATTTCGGCGCTAACAAATTCAACTTTAAAACCGAATTCATCGGCTACAATGGCCATTGTTTCGGCATCCAAACGCTGATTGATAGAAACGAACAAACCAAGGCTCATACAAGTTGAAATTACAGCCGTAACCGAAGCATCCATCATGGTAGCGAGTTCGTTAACTGAAACGTACTCGGTTACTTTCAGAATATTATGGTCGGCTTCATCCCGTTCCAGCTGAGCAGCAGCCTTGTCGCTAACCATTTGACGTTTGTCCTTCCGGTATTTTGAACCTTTGGATTTGGTGCCTTTGGTGGTCAGACGTGCAAGTGTATCTTTTATTTGCTTTTGAACATCCTCTTCGCTGACTTCTTTTTTCAGGAGCGGACGTTTTTTAAGTTTTGATTTGTCGCCGCCACCACCGCCACCGGCAGGAGCAGTACCTCCGATGTTTTTGGTAACAACAAGTTTTCTCCGTTCGCCTGCAACCACTGGCTTATCAACTGTATTAACACGTTGCTGGGTTCCCGGAATATCTTTAGAAATGCGTTTTCTCTTCTTTTTATTGCGTGCCTGTTGCTGTGCAGCTTCCGACAATACAGGTTTCTTATCCGAAGGAAGTTCGATCCTTCCAACAACGGTTGGTCCTGAAAGTCTTTCAGCTCTGGCTTTGATTACAGTTGGCGCAGTCCTTTCGGCATCAGTTGTTTCTTTCTGAACGATATTTTCCTTTTCGGCAGGCTGCTGCAAATCCCGGCGGACACGGTCGCGATCTTTGCGTTCTTCTTCCTTCTGTCTCTTGCTTTTTTTGGCCGGCCTGGTTTTCTGGTTCAGCAAATCCAGATCAATTCTGCCAACTACCTTTACCTCTTCAACTTTCGGCACATTGGTAGTCATAACTTCGTTGTCAGAATGGTCAACCTGGAAAATAGTCTGAACTTTTTCCTCTGCGACTTCAGGTTTTGCAACTACATGGGGTTTCTTTTCTTTAACCTCATGTTTTGGGACAACCGCAGGTTTTTCTTCAATAACTTCAGCAACAGTTTTTTCAACTTTTACTTCCTCCACTTTTTTAGGAGTTTCGGCAACAGGCGCTGGTTCAACTGCGGGCTTATGATGGGTAACTGCGGGTTTGGCCTCTAAAATTAGCGGTTCTTCTTTTTTCTTGTGGTGGGTCTTTAACTGATCGAGGTCGATTGTGCCTAACACCTTCAGCGGTTCGATTTCATTTCTGCTGATAGTAAATGTTTCAGCTTCTTTGTGTTCGTGTTTTACGGGTTTGGGCTCGTTGTGGTGAAATGGCTCAATCTTTTTGGAAGTATTTCCTTTGATGATTACTTCGTCATCAACAAAATCATCCTCATCAACAACACGATGACCTGAATCCTTCATGTCGTCGAGCGAAACAGATTCTTTTGCTCCCCGATGAATTTTCAGATTGATTTTTTCTGACTCTTTTTTCAGGCTTACATCACCTTTGTACTCTTTTTCGAGCAGAAGATATGCATCATCTGTAATCTTGTTGTTTGGATTTGTATCGATGGCAAATCCTTTCTTGTGCAGAAACTCAACGATGGTTGAAATACCAACATTGAAATCCCGCGCTACTTTACTTAGTCTTTTAATACTTCCTATAACCATAAAATGCCAAAATTATTCAAATTCATTTTTAAGAATTCGCAGAACCTCATCGATTGTTTCTTCTTCGAGATCGGTTCTTTTGATCAGTTCTGACCGGGTAAGGGTCAATACATTTTTAGCTGTATCGCAACCAATCGATTTCAATTGGTCTATTACCCAGCTTTCAATTTCATCTGAAAATTCTTCCAGGTTAACATCTTCATCGTCCTGTGCAACCTCGCGGTAAACATCAATTTCGTAGCCGGTAAGCTGGCTGGCAAGCCTGATGTTCAATCCACCTTTTCCGATGGCCATCGAAACCTCGTCGGGTTTCAGATAAACGTCGGCTCTTTTGGTGTCTTCGTGCAATTTGATGGATGAAACTTTTGCCGGATTCAATGCACGCTGAATAAACAGTTGCATATTGGCCGAATAATTAATTACATCTATGTTTTCGTTGCGCAACTCACGAACGATGCCGTGAATACGCGATCCTTTCATTCCAACACAAGCTCCCACAGGGTCGATTCGTTCGTCGTACGATTCAACGGCCACTTTGGCTCTTTC
>DAITNH010000050.1:5430-13556 GCA_036834745.1 Prolixibacteraceae bacterium | reverse complement strand
CTCCCACAGGGTCGATTCGTTCGTCGTACGATTCAACGGCCACTTTGGCTCTTTCACCCGGAATCCGTACGATCTTTTTGATGGTAATCAACCCATCGAAAATTTCAGGGACTTCAAGTTCGAATAGCCGTTCAAGAAAAACGGTTGAGGTACGTGAAAGAATAATCAGTGGATTGTTGTTCCGCAATTCAACCTTATATACCACCGCCCGAAGATTATCTCCTTTTCTGAAATAATCTGAAGGAATCTGTTCCGTTCTTGGAAGTATTAATTCGTTTCCTTCGTCATCCAGAATAAGAATTTCCTTTTTCCAAACCTGGTAAACTTCGCCGGTAACGATGTCGCCGATTTTGCTTTTGTATTTGGAAAAGATCTGGTCTTTTTCAAGTTCCATTATGCGACTGGCAAGATTTTGACGCAAATTTAAAATAGCCCTGCGGCCAAAATGGGCAAGTTTCACCTCGTCGGTTACTTCTTCTCCAATTTCATAATCTGCATCAATTTTTTTGGCTTCTTTCAGGGTAATCTGCCTGTTCGGATCTTCAAAATCCTCGTCGGCTACGATTTCCCGGTTGCGCCAAATCTCAAAGTCACCTTTATCGATGTTAATAATCACATCGAAGTTTTCATCTGTGCCGTATGTTTTTTCCAGAACATTTTTGAAAACATCTTCAAGCACGCTCATCATTGTGGCGCGGTCGATGTTTTTTAGTTCCTTGAATTCAGCAAAGGTGTCGATAAGATTAAGAGTCTCCATCTCGTCCCAATTTTAAAATTTTAATATTTTTTTTGCTTCTTTTATTTCAGAATATTCCAAATGATGAACTTTGGTTACGAGTTCCTTCTTTTTCGATCCTTCTATCTTTTCATTGGTTGTAATTTCCAGATCAATTGCCTGTTCTTCAACCCCGATCAGCAGTCCATTCAGCTTTTGCCCGTTTGTAAGCAATACTTCAATTTCTTTGCCCACATTTTTTTTATACTGGCGCACCAGCCTGAAAGGTTCAGTTAAACCAGCTGAAAATACAGATAATTCAAAATCTTCTGCTTCCCTGTCAAGATTGCTTTCAACATGCCGGCTTATTTCAACAATTTGGTTGATTGAAATACCAGTGTCACTATCAACCATGATATGAATCTCATTGCTTGCTGATATGGTTACATCAACCAGAAACTGGTCATCTGTAAGCTTTTCATTTACAAGTTCTGCTATTTTTACTTTGTCGATCATATTTTTGTAATAAAATAGGGGACTTTCGATCCCCTAACTCTGGTAACCCCAAATTGTCGGCACAAAAATAGTAATTTTAATTAAATTGTCAAAATCAATCTATTAAGGTTTCTTGTATTCCTATCAATTTCATAATGAGGATCATTTAAATTGGTCGGATAAAACAAAAAACTTTTCTATTTTTGCAGACTTTGTCCTAAAAAACAGACAATTAACAATTTGAAAACGAATAAAAAAAAGATTATCAACGACCCTGTTTTTGGGTTTATCAACATCCGCTCCGAACTGATATTTGATTTAATGGAGCATCCTTATTTTCAGCGACTACGCCGGATTAAGCAACTTGGGCTATCGTGCATGGTTTATCCCGGAGCCAATCATACCCGTTTCGAACATGCTTTGGGAGCCGTTCACCTGATGAGGTCGGCCATAGGAATTTTAAGACTGAAAGGACATGAAATTTCTGATGAGGAAGCCGATGCTGTTACCATTGCTATTTTGCTCCACGATATCGGGCACGGGCCATTTTCGCACGCACTTGAAACGACTTTGGTTCAAGGCGTTCCCCACGAACGAATTTCATTACTCCTGATGGAAGAACTGAACCGGCAATTTAACGGTAAACTGGATCTATCCATTCGCATCTTTACAAATCAGTATCACAAGCATTTCTTACATCAGCTGGTTTCCAGTCAACTCGACATGGACCGTCTCGATTACCTGAGCCGCGACAGTTTTTTTTCAGGAGTATCCGAAGGAATTGTCAGTTCGGAGCGCATTATTAAAATGCTGAATGTAAAGAATGATGAGTTGGTTGTCGAATACAAAGGAATTTATTCGGTCGAAAATTTTCTTATTGCACGCAGGTTGATGTACTGGCAGGTTTATTTGCACAAAACTGTTTTGTCAGCCGAATACCTTCTTATAAATGTACTTGCACGTGCGCGTGAACTGGCATTGCAGGGAGCCGATATTTTTGCAACTCCCGTACTGAAAGCTTTTTTGAGTCAGCATATTTCGCTGGATGATTTTATTCATAACCGGATTATTGCTGGCCGACCGGCACTCGAACTTTTTGCTGGTCTCGATGACAACGATATTATTGCTTCAGTAAAAGAATGGCAGGATAATCAGGATTCAATTTTATCCTACCTTTCAAGATGTATTATCAACCGGCGTTTGTATAAAGTCAAGATTAGCAAAAAGCCATTTTCCGAACAAAAAATTAGTTTACTGAAGGAAAAGATCTGTAGTCATTTCAATGTGGGCGATGAACTACTGCACTATTTCCTTATTAATGATACCATTTCAAATAGCGCCTATAATAAGGTTTCCAGCGATAAAATCAATGTTATTTTCAAGAACAATAAGATAAGCGATCTGTCGGATGCTTCGGACATTGACTTATCCGTATTTTCCGAAACTGTCAGGAAATATTTTATCTGTTATCCGAAAGAATTGGACATTAAGTAATTTAAATATATTTTTGCCGGGCAATAAGAAACAAAATATGGAATTCAAAGCTCAAGTAATAGCTGATTTTCTGGGAGGTACGGTTGAAGGCGACGCTAATGTTACTGTAACAAGCGTATCAAAAATCGAAGAAGGGAAACCCGGAACATTGGCATTTCTCTCTAATCCGAAGTACAATAAATATCTTTACGAAACCGATGCATCCATCGTACTTGTTAATCAGGATCTGGTACTGGAGGCTGAAGTAAAGGCTACATTAATACGAGTTCCGGACGCCTATAAGGGGTTTGCATCATTGCTTGAATTATACCAGCAAGCCAAAGGAAATAAATCAGGAATTGAAAACCCTTCGTTTGTTGATCCGACTGCAACTTTGGGCAACGACATTTACCTGGGCGCTTTTGCATACATCGGAAAAAATGTACGGATCGGAAATCATGTAAAAATATATCCTCACGTTTATGTTGGCGACAATGCAACCATTGGCGACGACAGTATTTTGTTTTCAGGAGTGAAAATATACGAAGACACACGAATCGGAGCAGCATGCATTATTCACTCAGGAGCAGTTATCGGCGCTGATGGATTCGGGTTTGCCCCAAATGAGGATGGAACCTACCAGAAAATTCCACAGGTTGGAAATGTTATTTTAGAGGATTTGGTAGAAATCGGCGCCAATACGACCATTGATTGTGCTACGATGGGTTCAACTATCATCAGGAAAGGGACTAAAATTGATAACCTGGTACAGATTGCCCACAATGTAGAAGTTGGAGAAAATACCGTAATGGCTGCTCTTACAGGCATTGCAGGATCGGTCAAAATAGGGAAGAACTGCCGTTTTGGCGGACAAGTTGGCGTTGCCGGTCACATTGTTGTTGGCGACCACGTAAACCTTGGCGCAATGACAGGTGTTACAAAAAATATTCAATCAAATAAAACCGTTCTTCTGGCACCAGCTATGGATATTGCCCAAGCAGCCAAAGTAACCATTGTTTACAGAAATTTACCACAATTGCGTGAGCAGGTGATAGAATTGACGAAACAGGTGGCTGAACTTAAATCGAAGCTGGAAGAATAATTAAATAAGCAATGACAGTTAAACAGAAGACTTTAGCAAAAGAATTTTCGATAAGCGGCAAAGGATTGCATACCAGCTGCATTGTGAGCATGACTTTTAAACCTGCTCCAATCAACCACGGATTTAAATTCCAACGTGTCGATCTTGAGAATAAACCTGTGATCAGTGCAAGTGCCGAATTTGTGGTTGACACATCACGCGGTACGGTAATCGAAGACCAGGGAGCCCGTATCAGTACCATCGAACATAGTTTGGCCGCCTTAACCGGAATGGACCTCGACAATGTGCTGATTGAAATCGACAACGAGGAAGTTCCGATTATGGATGGAAGCGCCCGCAAATTCGTTGAAGAAATTGAAAAAGCAGGGACTGTGGAGCAGGATGCAGAACGCGAATATTTTGTGGTAACCGAAAGAATCGTCTATAAAAACGAGCAAACCGGTTCCGAAATTATTGCACTGCCTTACGATGATTATTCATTGAACGTATTGATTTCGTTCGAATCCACTGTACTGAACAACCAATTTGCTTCCTTGAATTCATTGTCTGATTTCAAGAATGAAATTGCCAATTGCCGCACTTTTGTATTTCTGCACGAACTTGAGTTTCTGCTGAAAAACAATCTGGTAAAAGGTGGCGATTTGGATAACGCAATTGTGATCATGGACCGGGTGGTTTCTCAGGAAGAACTTGACCGTATTGCTGAAATGTTCAATCATGAACGTGTTGAAGTTAAAGAGCAGGGAATACTGAATAATGTTGAACTTCAATACGATAATGAATGTGCCCGGCATAAACTTCTCGACGTAATTGGAGATCTGGCACTGGCAGGCAAAAGGATTAAAGGACACATTATTGCCACTAAACCCGGGCACCGTGTAAATACTTCATTTGCAAAAATGATTGCAAAGGCCATTCGAAAAGAAGATACAAGAGAAAAAGCCCCCCAATACGATTCCAATTCACCGGTACTAATGGATGTAAACAAGATAAAAGAATTGCTTCCGCACCGGTTTCCTTTCCTTTTGGTTGATAAAGTAATTGATATACAGAAAGATTACCTCGTTGGAGTTAAAAATGTAACTGCAAACGAACCCTTTTTTCAGGGGCATTTTCCTGAAGAACCTGTAATGCCTGGTGTTCTGATTGTTGAAGCAATGGCTCAGGCTGGCGGGATATTTGTACTAAGGCAGATGGAAGGAAAATTTTCGACCTATTTCATGAAGATCGACAATGTGAAATTCAGGAAAAAAGTAGTGCCGGGCGATACAATGGTTTTTAAGGTTACACTAACCTCGCCTATCCGCCGCGGCATTGCTGAGATGCGCGGTGTTTGTTACGTTGGCGATTCAGTAGTTGCTGAAGGTGACTACATGGCTCAAATTGTTAAGATAAATTAATTAGAAACAGAAAATAGATAACAAATGAAACAACCATTGGCTTACGTACATCCAGAGGCAAAATTAGCTGAGAACGTAGTTATTGAACCTTTTGTAACCATCGACAAAGATGTGATAATTGGTGAAGGAACGCGAATCGGATCGAGTGTTACAATTTTACCCGGGGTACGTATTGGCAAAAACTGCCAGATTTTTCCTGGAGCTGTAATCGGGGCAGTACCGCAGGATTTAAAATTCAGAGGTGAGTATTCTACCGTCGAAATTGGCGATAATACTACCATTCGCGAATTTGTGACCATCAACCGTGGAACTTCAGCAAAAGGAAAAACCGTAATTGGCAACAATTGTCTGCTGATGGCTTATGTACATGTGGCCCACGATTGTGTTGTTGGAAACAACGTAATTTTGGTGAACAATACCCAGTTGGCCGGTGAAGTAATTGTTGATGACTATGCCATCCTTGCCGGAATGGTTGCTGTGCATCAGTTTGTACATGTTGGCTCACATGTGATGATTGCAGGAGGTTCGCTCGTTCGTAAAGATGTTCCCCCGTTTATCAAAGCCGGCCGCGAACCACTTTCTTATGTGGGAATCAATTCTATCGGACTTCGTCGCCGCAATATCAGCAACGAAAAGATTCGCGAGATTCAGGAAATATACCGCTACATTTATCAAAAGGGGCTGAATATTTCGCAGGCTGTTGAGATCATCGAAGCAGAAATGCCTGCATCAACTGAAAGAGATGAAATCCTTTTATTCATCAAAGATTCGAAACGTGGAATTATTCGTGGATATATGCCCGACTAATTCAAACAAAAAAATAATTTTCAAAGAAGCTCAGAAGAAATTCAGGGCTTTTTTTATGGGAAAATACCGGATAAATTTATATTTACTTTGTTGAGCGGATATTTCTTCAAATTGCTTTATTTTGTTTTTTTCACCTTATTTTTTCAAGGTTAAATAACTGCTTCGTCCAACTTTTTAAACTTATCCAAAATACTTAACACTATGCAAGACAATCCTGAAGACATTCAAAAATTTCTGGAGAATATCCCGGATCAGTTCGATATTCTGGAAAAAGGAATAGATTTTAAGGTACAAGCTGAATATGTTGAGTATTCACATTCTTTTGACCGTGGTGAATTGACAGAAAAGGAGACACATGCGTTAGGGAATATCTTGTTTCGTCAGGAAGCACCAATTGAGGTAAAGAAAAAAGCATTGGCCTTATTGGCACATCTCGGGACTATTTTAGCCTTCAGGATAATTGAGAAATACTTTAAGAATCCGGATAAACAGCTGGAACAATGGACAGCTTTGGCATTACAGGAATGTAAAATGTTCCTCGAAAGTGCAATAATGGATGTAAGTACAGGCTTTGTTTCCAGCGGACTCGGTGGACTTGCAAATAGGATGAGGTACTATTTTCTTTTGCTGCCATTAACTGACAGATTATTTACCCCAACGCAATCAGAAATTATGCGGGATGAATTACTGCTCGTTTGTAAGGAATTAAACTGCATTATGGAAACTACCAATTTCTCCGGGAAATCTGTTGGCATGACTATATTGGTTCCCATGGATGTTGCCGTTGGAACTGTTATTGAAACCGGAATAAAAAACTGCAACGAATTAGGCGAATTTGTGTTTCAACATTACTATGTTACCAACATGAACATACCGGATGAATCAGAAATTACTGATATTATTAAAATTGTTACGGCAGATTAAAATGAATTGCGCTATTCATCCGAAATGAAATGTGCGAATTGTGTAATTTAAATTAATAATTGTGTAACATTTATTTCTAAGAAGTTGTTGAAATTTATAGTTTAAAATTTATTAAACTATACAAAATGAAAACACGTTTACTTTGTACATTGATGGCAGTCTTTCTGTTTATTACACCAAATGTAAACTTCGGACAGGCACCAAACCTGGGTTCTACAGCCAGCTTCGCTTTTTTTACTGCAGGCGGTGCTTTTAGCAATGATGGAGCATCCGTTATAACAGGTGATATCGGCAGTTACACTTCTTCACCGGTCGGATTTCCCCCGGGATTTGTGAATGGAAATATTTACACTGTCGGAAACCCTGCATTAGAATCTCCTTTTTATGATGTGGCTACCGCATTTAGCAATTTTACTGCTGGCGGTACTTCTTTGGCAACTCCCCTGGAAATTAACAATGGAACAGGGTTTATCTATCCAGGAACCTATTCCACGGTAGGTGCCGCAGCTCTTAATGGGAATTTTACCCTGGATGCCCAGGGTGATCCCAATGCCATATTTGTGATCAACATAAATGGCCGCTTAGACATTGCCAGTCTTGCTAATATCTTCCTGATTAATTCGGCCTCTGAGTGCAATGTATATTGGCAGATAGACGGGGCTTTCGAATTAGGAGCCGGCGCTCATTTCGAGGGAACAGTCATTGCAAACGGAGCCATTTCGTTATTGGAAGGCTCAACTCTTCTGGGCAGGGGTCTTTCAACTGCCGGTGCGATTGCATTGCACAACAATGTGGCCACCCTTCCTATATGCATAACGATAGAAGAATTAACGATAGAAAAAGTTGCCGACAAGACCAGTGTAAGTTCAGCCGGAGAAACGATTAACTATACAATAACCGTTGATAATACAGGCAATGTAAACCTGACGAATGTTGTTCTGACGGATGTTTTTGCCGGCGGTGCCACACTTGCCAGCGGCGATGTTACGAATACCGGTGTTCTTGATGTTGGGGAGACCTGGATTTACACGGCTGATTATGTGGTTACCCAGGCTAATATTGATGCCGGAACTGCTATCTCTAATTCGGCTTCAGTAGATACCGACCAGACCAGCCCGCTTGAGGACAATGCAACCACAACCATCGGTCAGAATCCCTCTCTTACCATAGAAAAAGTTGCCGATAAAAGTAGTGTAAGTGTAGTAGGAGA
>DAITNH010000050.1:0-5330 GCA_036834745.1 Prolixibacteraceae bacterium | reverse complement strand
CCTCTCTTACCATAGAAAAAGTTGCCGATAAAAGTAGTGTAAGTGTAGTAGGAGAAGTGATTACCTACACAATAACCGTTGTGAATACAGGCAATGTAAACCTGACGAATGTTGTTCTGACGGATGTTTTTGCCGGCGGTGCCACACTTGCCAGCGGCGATGTTACGAATACCGGTGTTCTTGATGTTGGGGAGACCTGGATTTACACGGCTGATTATGTGGTTACCCAGGCTAATATTGATGCCGGAACTGCTATCTCTAATTCGGCTTCAGTAGATACCGACCAGACCAGCCCGCTTGAGGACAATGCAACCACAACCATCGGTCAGAATCCCTCTCTTACCATAGAAAAAGTTGCCGATAAAAGTAGTGTAAGTGTAGTAGGAGATGTGATTACCTATACGATAACCGTTGATAATACGGGCAATGTAAACCTGACTGGTGTTGTATTAACAGACATACTTTCATTCGGAAAAACTCTTACAGCACTTGCAGTTAATCTCGAAAGCGGAGATTTGGATGGAGATAATGTACTTGATGTGGGTGAAACCTGGGTTTACAAAACTGACTATACTGTCACCCAAAGTGATATTGATTATTTCATGTCAATTAAAGCTCCATCACTTCTTAAGTGTGGTGAGGTAGAGGATTTAATCAATGTAGCTACAGTTGTTACCGACCAGACCCAACCACAGAGCGATGATGCTTCGACTAAAGTTGATTATGCTTACAATGCAGTTTTCAGTTCAACGAATGCGGTGGTAAACCGTCGAGCCATGCCTGTTACCTTTACTGAGGCAGGTTCAATACAGAGCATATCTATTTATCACAATGGAGGCACAGGTAATGTATTGCTGGGAGTATATTCAGACGCAAGTGGCTTACCGTCATCTCAGCTGGGAGTAACCGCAGCAACGGTTGTCAATCCAACCGCCGGATGGCAGACTGTTTCACTAACGAGTCCTGTAACTGTTACTTCAGGGCAGAAGGTATGGCTGTCATGGGTATTTCAAAAGATTATTAGCGTACGATACACGGCTGGCACTCCGGGACGGGCACAATCCAATGAAACATGGTCAGCAGGTATGCCGGCAACATTTGGTACAGCAACCATTGCGAGTAATAAATTCTCGATATACTGTACATATACAACCGGCGCTGCACCAACTCTAACTTTAACTCCAACAAGTATTTCGCTGGGGTATGGTTCAGGGTCCAACGAAACATTTAACATCACCTCGAACACCAGTTGGAGTGTAACAGATGATGCCAGCTGGCTTGATGTATCACCCGTAATAGGTTCAAACAATGGTACAATCACTGTAACGGCTAATTCAGCCAATACGGGAACAAGTCCGAGGACAGCGACAGTCACAACAACTGGTACAGGAGTTGCAAACATGATGGTAACGGTTACCCAGGCATATGGCACTCTTACCGCCACCTTGGGCAACACCGAAGTGTATAGTTCAACAAATGCGGTGGTAAACCGGCGAGCAATGCCTGTAACCTTCACTGAGGCAGGTTCAATACAGAGCATATCTATTTATCACAATGGAGGCACAGGTAATGTATTGCTGGGAGTATATTCAGACGCAAGTGGCTTACCGTCATCTCAGCTGGGAGTAACCGCAGCAACGGTTGTCAATCCAACCGCCGGATGGCAGACTGTTTCACTAACGAGTCCTGTAACTGTTACTTCAGGGCAGAAGGTATGGCTGTCATGGGTATTTCAAAAGATTATTAGCGTACGATACACGGCTGGCACTCCGGGACGGGCACAATCCAATGAAACATGGTCAGCAGGTATGCCGGCAACATTTGGTACAGCAACCATTGCGAGTAATAAATTCTCGATATACTGTAATTACATTGCTGATATGACAAAATCAGCTGAAATAGTAGCAGATGTTACCACTGATGTTCATGCAGTTGAAACTCTATCCTCGAAGGCATATCCAAATCCGTTCAACGAAAAACTCAATATTGAGTTCGGTAGTACAATTGACACTCATGCAAAACTGGAAATTTTCAACATTGCCGGCGCCAAACTGGAAATCCTGTTTAACAGTGAAATCAAGGCCAATGAATTGTATAATGTTGAATATATACCTCATTTGGTTAGCAGCCAAGTCGTAATTTATCGACTTACTATGGATGGAAAGACCCAACAAGGGAAACTGATTTATCAGAATCGAAGGTAGATGGTTTTCATAAATAGATGATTGGAAAAAGGAAGAAAAGAATAATTTTGATATTGAAAGGCCGTCTCAATTTATTGAGACGGCCTTCTTTTCTTTATTCCCCGAGTGGGTTGAATATCAACAGGATCAAGTTCAGCCCCAGCCCGAAGCAGGCGGGCACTTCGGGGCTGCTGCTTGTGTAGCTAATTTTCCCCGCACTTCGTACGGGGTTATTCATATTTAGTCCCTTCGGGACAACAAATTAGGCACTCAAATAGACATTCATTATTAAAAAAATAATCAGATGCTGAATAAAACTTTCAATATAATCGTTGAGCAAGGCATTGATTTATCTTGATGATAAAAAGCCGTTTAAGCCTACAAACAAATTCCTGAGTTTGCAACAAATCTCTGTCTGATTATGTCGAAATTACCCTTGGGGATAAAATAGCGATCTCTCAAGAAATCCTCAATAAATATGAAAGGGCAACTACTGATTTTAAAACCAGTAATTGCCCTTCAGTTACCAAATAAAACTTTATCTTTTACTTAAAAACTCTTTTTCGTATTGCTGAATTTCAGCGATATAATCAGTTCCGACGGCAACGCCAGCCTGCAAACAATAATAATCCCAAACAGCGCTGAATGGTTTTGTCTTCATTTCTTCGAGCATAGCAAGGCGTTCGAAATTCTGACCCGCTTCTTCCAATTCAATCATTGTTTTGGTTGGTTCGAGCATAGCGATCATAAATGCTTTTTGGGCAGCACGTGTACCAATTACATAAGCGCCAATCCGGTTAATCGAAGCGTCGAAGAAATCAAGTCCAATGTTTACCCGGTTTAGAAAATTATTCCGGATAATTTCGGATGCAATAAGTTGCAAATCATCGTTCAACGTAACCACATGGTCCGAATCCCAGCGAACCGGACGTGTTACATGCAGCAACAACTCATCGATAAACTGAAGACACGCAGAAATTTTATCGCCAACCTGTTCGGTTGGGTGAAAGTGACCGTTGTCCAAACAAATCAATTTGTTGTTTTTGATGGCATATCCGAGGTAAAAATCGTGCGAACCAACCGTCATCGACTCGGCGCCAATACCGAACAATTTACTTTCAACGGCATCTTTCATCTGGGTTTTCGGATACTCAACAGCCATTGCTTCGTCGAGTGATTTCTTTAGCAAAGCGCGGTATCCGTTGCGGTCGATCGGTATGTCTTTCGATCCGTCCGGAATCCAGGTATTGTGAACGCATGGAGTTCCCAGTTGTCTTCCTGCTTCAGCAGAAATGGCGCGGCAACGTTTTACGTGCTCCACCCAGAATTTGCGGTTTTCTTCATTTTTGCTTGAAAGCGTAAATCCATCGGCAGATCTTGGATGCGAAAAGCAGGAAGCGTTGAAATCCATTCCTATTCCCTGCGCTTTGCACCAATCTATCCAGCTTTGAAAATGTTTTACCTCAATCTGGTCGCGGTCAACCAGTTCTCCTTTAAAATCGCCGTAAATGGCGTGAAGGTTCAAACGTTGTTTCCCCGGAAGCAGTGATAGTACCTTTTCAAGGTCGGCACGCATTTGTTCGATGTTGGTAGCTTTTCCCGGATAATTACCGGTAGCCTGGATTCCGCCGCCGGAAAGGGTGGCATCCGGAGTTTCAAAACCGCCAACATCGTCGGTTTGCCAGCAATGCAGCGAAATAACAACATCGTTCATTTTTTGCAATACGGTATCCGTATTTACGCCCAGTTCGGCGTATTCTTCTTTGGCCAGTTGATAGGCCGCTTCAATTCGTGATTTGTTCATTTTTAGCTATTTTAAAATCAATCTTTCGTTATTTCCATTGCGGCGCATACAGCCTTAAATTTTCATTTAACATTTCCGAAAACCGATGCTGTTCCGTCAGAAATAAAAGTCCTTGCCTTGAAAAACTCTTTTGCGCTGACGGTTTTCTATTCACCTTTCTATCCGTTCGCTAAAGCGAAACGGCAAAGGATATCGCTCTGATGATTAATTGCTATCCTTTGCCGTCACATTCATGTGACGGGCACAAAGATTCCCATTTCATTGGGCTTTAGCCCCATTTTAACCTTAGCTTTAAGGCTGTTGGGGATAAGACTTTACTTCATTGGATACCTGAATGTATAACTTCCTGATCCAATATTCATTGAAACACCTTTGTCAGATTGTTTCAGGCTTTCTTTGACCGAACCGGAAAGTGGTTGTGCGTTTAATGTTACCTGCCCGCTTTTCGCAGCAGGTAAAGTAACCGTTGCAGTTGTATTTGCCGGAACTGTCACTTCATATACAAAGTCATTTCCATCTAATTTCCAGGCCGATTTTACATTTCCGTAGATTGATTTAAATTCTGCATTTGCATTGGTCAGGCCACCTCCAGTGTGCGGAGCAAGTAAAATATGTTTGTATCCAGGAACTTCAGGATCAAGGTCCAATCCAGCCACATGGCGGTAGAGCCATTCACCGATAGCGCCATAGGCATAATGGTTGAAGCTGTTCATTCCCACATCCTGAAACGATCCGTCAGGTTTCTGTCCGTCCCAGCGTTCCCAAATGGTGGTTGCACCCTGAGTTACAGGATATAACCACGAAGGGTAATCCTTTCGGTTCAGAAGCATAAAGGCCAACTCATCGTATCCATTTGCAGAAAGTGTTTTGCACAAAAGTGGTGTACCAACAAAACCAGTGGTGAGGTGTCCCATCTTTTTAACATCTTCGGCCAGAAATGCTGCTGTTTTCGGTACCAGATTTTCAGGAAGAAGGTCGAATGCCAATGCCAGTGAATAGGCTGTTTGCGTGTGCGAAACCATTCTTCCGGAAGGTGTCACGAATGCATTTACAAATGCTTTTTTAATGTTTCCGGAGAGTTCTGAGTATTTTTTTGCATCCTCTTTGTTACCGATTATGGCAGCTATTTTACTCAGTAATCCTGAAGAATAGGAATAATATGCCGTTGCAATCAGGTCTTTTTCGGTGGTTGCACCCGGATAATCAGAACGGGTAGTTGCGAAGGCCAGCCAGTCGCCAAAATGATTGTCACCAGTCCAAAGCAGATCCTCACCAGCCCTGGTTTTCATGTATTCAACCCATGCTTTCATGCTTGGATACTGAACTTCAAGAATCCGTTGGTC